>NZ_JAPTFX010000172.1:0-8665 GCF_030985895.1 Stenotrophomonas sp. Sm6012
GCAGCGGGCTGAGCCATCGACCGGTAGTTGCCCACCTTGGTGGGCGCTTGCCTGCTCCCGCCCTGGTAGTTGCCCACCTTGGTGGGCGCTTCGTCACACATGCGCCACCCCAGGTTGGCGACTACCGGATCACGTGGCGCTGGCAGCAGGCTGGCCGCTACGGGGCCTTCCCCCAGGCGCTACACTGGCAGCCCCGTTGCAGCCTGTTGCCCGACCATGTCCGACCTGCTCAGCCGCACCCACGCCATTGCCCTGGACGCCGCCGATCCGCTGCGTCCGCTGCGCAACGAATTCCTGATTCCGCGCCATGGTGGTGGCGAGCAGACCTACTTCGTCGGCAACTCGCTGGGCCTGCAGCCGCGCGGCGCACAGGCCGCGGTGCAGGAAGTGATGAAGCAGTGGGGCGAACTGGCGGTGGAAGGCCACTTCACCGGCCCGACGCAGTGGCTGTCCTACCACCGCCTGGTGAGCGCGCAGCTGGCCCGCGTGGTTGGTGCGCTGCCCAGCGAAGTGGTGGCGATGAACACCCTGAGCGTGAACCTGCACCTGATGATGGTCAGTTTCTACCGGCCGACCGCGCAACGCCCGGTGATCCTGATGGAAGCCGGCGCGTTCCCCACCGATCGGCACGCCGTGGAAGCGCAGATCCGCTTCCATGGCTTCGATCCGGCCGAGTGCCTGGTGGAAGTACAGCCGGACGAAGCCAATGGCACGATCTCGCTCACGGCGATCGAGCAAGCCATCGCCGAGCATGGCCCACGCCTGGCGCTGGTGCTGTGGCCCGGCGTGCAGTACCGCACCGGCCAGGCCTTCGACCTCGATGCGATCACCCGCGCCGCACGCCTGCACGGTGCGCGCATCGGCTTCGATCTTGCGCATTCGGTCGGCAACCTGCCGCTGCGCCTGCACGATGTAGCACCCGATTTCGCCGTGTGGTGCCACTACAAGTACCTCAACAGTGGACCGGGCGCGGTCGCCGGCGCGTTCGTGCATGAGCGGCACCATCGCGACACCACCCTGCCGCGCTTCGCCGGCTGGTGGGGCCATGAGGAAGCCACCCGTTTCCAGATGGCGCCGCAGTTCATCCCGGCCGCTGGTGCCGAAGGCTGGCAGCTGAGCAATCCACCGATCCTCGGCCTGGCGCCGCTGCGTGCGTCGCTGGACCTGTTCGAGCGCGCCGGCATGGACGCCCTGCGCAGCAAATCGGTGGCGCTGACCGGCATGCTGGAAGCGCTGGTGCGCGCACGCCTGTCCAACGTGCTGGACATCATCACGCCGGCCGATCCGCAACGCCGTGGCTGCCAGTTGTCGCTGCGCGTGATCGGTGGCCGCGAGCGCGGTCGTGCGCTGTTCGAACACCTGCGCGGCATCGGCGTGCTCGGCGACTGGCGCGAGCCGGATGTGATCCGGATTTCGCCCACCCCGCTCTACAACCGCTACCTGGACGTGCACCACTTCGTCGAGGAAGTGGAAGCCTGGGCCGGCCTCTGAGCCCGCCCCTTCCCTACTGCTGGACAGTTCGTTGATCGCACACGCCTCCCGCTCGTTGAGCATTATCGGTGCCGGCCTCGCCGGTTCTCTGCTGGCCATACTGCTGTCACGGCAGGGCTGGCGCATCACCCTGTACGAGCGCCGCGGGGATCCGCGCGTGGCCGACTACGAAAGCGGCCGTTCGATCAACCTGGCGCTGGCCGAGCGCGGGCGCAATGCGCTGCGCCAGGCGGGCGTGGAGGACGAAGTGATGGCGCGCGCGGTGATGATGCGCGGCCGCATGGTGCATCCGCGCGACGGCGAACCGCAGCTGCAGCGCTATGGCCGCGACGACAGCGAAGTGATCTGGTCGATCCATCGCAGCGACCTGAACACCACGCTGCTGGAACTGGCCGAACAGGCTGGCGCCACCGTGCACTTCCATCGCCGCCTGCACACCGTCGATTTCGACGCAGGCTACGCGCGTTTCATCGATGACCGCGACGACAGCCCGCACGACATCCGCTTCGACACCCTGATCGGTGCCGACGGCGCCGGATCGGCCCTGCGCGCAGCGATGAACCGGCGCGCGCCGCTGGGCGAGGACATCGCCTTCCTCGACCACTCCTACAAGGAGCTGGAGATCCCGCCGGCCGCCGACGGCAGCTTCCGCATCGAGCGCAATGCACTGCACATCTGGCCACGTGGCCACTACATGTGCATCGCCCTGCCCAACCACGAAGGCACCTTCACCGTCACCCTGTTCCTGCCGAACCAGGGCGATCCCAGCTTTGCCACCGTCAACACCGGCGCGCAGGCAGAGGCGCTGTTCGCGCGCGAGTTCGCCGACACCCTGCCGTTGATCCCGAACCTGCGCGCGGACTGGGAACAGCATCCACCCGGCCTGCTCGGTACGCTCACCCTGGACCGTTGGCACCAGGGCGGCCGCGCCGTGCTGATCGGCGACGCCGCGCATGCGATGGTGCCATTCCACGGCCAGGGCATGAACTGCGCGTTCGAGGACTGCGTGGCGCTGGCCCGCCACCTGATGGAGGCGGATGATCTGCAAGGCGCGTTCGCCGCGTTCGAGGCCGAGCGCAAGCCGAACGCGCGCGCCATCCAGCAGATGGCGCTGGAAAACTACCTGGAAATGCGTGACCGCGTGGCCGATCCTGCGTTCCTGCTGCAGCGTGAGCTGGAACAGGAACTGCAGCGACGCTGGCCGACCCGCTTCGTGCCGCATTACACGATGGTCACCTTCCTGCACACGCCCTACGCCGAAGCGCTGCGCCGTACCGAGCTGCAGCGCGACATGCTGGTGTCCGCCACCGCAGGCCACGATTCATTGGACAACATCGACTGGGCCGCGCTGGAAACACGGATCCACGCGCAGTTGCCGGTCCTGGAGGGCGCGCACTGATGGCCGACAGCTTCCTGTTCTACGACCTGGAAACCTTCGGCCAGGATCCGCGCCGCACGCGCATCTCGCAGTACGCGGCGATCCGCACCGACGCTGACCTCAACGAGATTGAAACGCCGGTCAGCTTCTTCGTGCGCCCGGCCGATGACCTGCTGCCGTCACCGATGGCGACCCTGGTCACCGGCATCACGCCGCAGCAGGCCATGGCCGAAGGCATCAGCGAAGCCGAGGCCTTCGACCGCATCAACGAACAGCTGTCACGCCCCGGCACCTGCGCATTGGGCTACAACACGCTGCGTTTCGACGACGAATTCATCCGCTACGGCCTGTTCCGCAATTTCCATGACCCGTACGAACGCGAGTGGCGCAACGGCAATTCGCGCTGGGATCTGCTGGACATGCTGCGGCTGATGCGCGCGATGCGCCCGGATGGTATCCAGTGGCCACTGCGCGAAGACGGCGCCACCTCGTTCAAGCTTGAACACCTGGCCGAAGCCAACAACGTGCGCGAAGGCGATGCGCACGAAGCACTGTCCGACGTGCGCGCCACCATCGGCATGGCGCGCCTGTTCAAGCAGTCGCAGCCGCGCCTGTGGGAGTACGCGCTGAAGCTGCGCGACAAGCGTTTCGTCGGTGGCCTGCTGGACATCGCCGCGTTGAAGCCAGTGCTGCACGTCTCGATGCGCTACCCGGCCAGCCGCCTGTGTGCGGCACCGGTGCTGCCGCTGGCGGTGCACCCGACCATCAACAACCGGGTGATCGTGTTCGACCTCGATGGCGACATCAACGACCTGCTGGAGCTGCCGGCCGAGGTGATCGCACAGCGCCTGTACATGCGCGCCAGCGAGCTTCCTGAAGGCGTGGCACGGGTGCCGCTGAAAGAGGTGCATCTGAACAAGGTGCCGGCACTGATCGCCTGGAACCACCTGCGTGCCGACGACCATCAGCGCCTGGGCCTGGACGTGGCGGCCATCGAGACCAAGGTCGAGCGGCTGCGCCCCTTCGCCGCGCAGCTGGCCGAGAAGGCGCGCCAGGTCTACAACCAGCCCCGCGCCGCCACCGTGGCCGACGTCGACGCCTCGCTGTACGACGGCTTCCTCGGCAACGGCGACAAGCCATTGCTTGCCCTGGCGCGCACCACCGCACCGGAGCAGTTGGCCGAGCTGGAAGGCCGCTTCCGCGACCCGCGCCTGCCCGAGCTGCTGTTCCGCTACCGTGCGCGCAACCATCCCGGCAGCCTCGCGCCGGCTGAACGCCAGCGCTGGCAGGATTACCGCCGCCAGCGCCTGCTCGGAGACGGCGGCCTGGGTGAACTCAACCTGCCCCAGTACCAGCAGCAGCTTGATGCACTGGCCGCCGAAGCGCCCGATGACGCGCGGCGCCAGGCCCTGCTGCAATCGCTGCGCGACTGGGGCCAGCATCTGCAGGAGACGTTGTGAGTACCTATTTCTCGGACGCCAGCTTCAGCTTCCTGCGCAGCCTGGCGCGGCATAACGAAAAGGCATGGTTCAACGACCACCGCCAGCAGTACGAAGACCACGTGCGGCAGCCGTTCCTGCGCCTGCTCGGCGACCTGCAGCCGGCGTTGGCCGAGGTCAGCGACCATTTCCGCGCCGATACCCGTGGCGTCGGTGGCTCGCTGTTCCGCATCCATCGCGACGCGCGTTTTTCCAACGACAAATCGCCCTACAAGACCTGGCAGGGTGCGCGCCTGTTCCATGAGCGTCGCCGCGAAGTGGCCGCGCCCTCGTTCTACGTGCACCTGCAGCCGGGCGAAAGCTTCGTCGGCGCCGGCCTGTGGCATCCGGAGCCTGAAACCCAGCGTCGCGTGCGCCACTTCATCCTCGACAACCCGGGCAGCTGGAAGGCCGCCGCGCATGCGCCCGCGCTGCGCAGGCGCTTCGACTTCGAGGAAAGCGAGAAGCTGGTGCGGCCGCCGCGCGGTTTCCCGGCTGATTTCGAGTTCATCGACGACCTCAAGCACCGCAACTGGGTGATGTGGCGCTCGCTGGACGACGCCACCATGACCGGCCCGCGCCTGCTGTCCACGCTGGGCAAGGATCTGGCGGCACTCGGCCCGTTCGTCGACTACCTGTGCGCCGCGCTGGACCTGGAGTTCTGATGTCGCAGGATCTTCCGCTGGCCCGTCAGCGGCGCGTGCTCGGCCGCACCGGCCTGGCCGTTTCACCGATCGGCCTGGGGTGCTCCGGCTTCTGGGGTCATCGTCGCTTCCCGGAGCATGAGGCGGCTGCCGTGGTCGAGCATGCGCTCGCCCATGGAGTGAACCTGCTCGATACCGGCCACAACTATTCCGGTTTCCATGCCGAGCCGCGCCTGGGCCGCATCCTGCGCCCGTTGCTGCAGCAGTACCCGCGCGACGCGCTGGTGATCTCCAGCAAAGGCGGCACGTTGACCGGCCAGGCCGGCATCAGCGGCGCGGAGCAACGCAACTTCTCGCCCGCGGCCATCACCGCCAGCTGTGAGGCCTCGCTGCGCAACCTTGGCCTGGACCATCTGGACATCTACCAGCTGCATGGCGCCAGCGAACACGACATCAACGATGACCTGCTGCTGGCCCTGCAACGCCTGCGCGAACGCGGCCTGGTCCGCCACACCGGCATCAACACCCACTCGGCTTCGACGCTGCGCTGGATGATCGCCCATCCCGACGCGTTCGATGTGGTGCTGCTGGACTACAACGCCCTGCAGCAGGACCGCGAACCGCTGATCGACCAGCTGCAGGCAGCGGGCATTGGCGTGCTGGCCGGTACCGTGCTCGCGCAGGGTCACCTGCTGCCCGCGCGTCCTCGCCTGCCACGGCTGGCCGATGCCTGGTACCTGGCGCGCGCCTGGCTGAAACCCAGCAGCCGCCATCTGATGCGCAGTGCCCGCAAGATGCGGCGCGCCGTGGCCGCGATCCACAGCCAGCCCCCGGCCCGGACCGTCTTCGCCTATGCACTGGGCCATCCCGGCGTGGCCAGCGGCATTCTCGGCACCACCCGTACCCGCAGCCTGGACGATGTTCTGGGGACGCGGCTGGAAGCGCTGACCCCGGCCGAGCGGCAGCGGCTGGTGGCCGCCTTCGGCGATGGTCGTGGCTCACCCAGTCACTGACGCTTAACCCGCGTTTGCCGCCTTTGCGGCAGTCTGGGAGCCATGAAGAAGCTCATCGGCACCCTGATTGCCCTCGTCCTGGCCGTCGCCGCCTGGTGGTTCAGTGGCCCGTACCTGACCGTGCACGGGCTGTCCAAAGCGATCGAGCAGCGCGACACCGCGCGACTGCAACGCTACGTCGATTTCCCGCGCGTGCGCAGCAGCCTGCGTGCGCAGCTCAACGACTACCTGGTGCGCCAGGCCGGCCCCGACGTGGCGGCCAGCCCGTTTGGCGCCCTGCTCTACGGCCTGGGTGACCAGCTCGGCGGCGCCGCGGTGGACACCATGGTGACCCCGACCGGGATCGGCGCGATGCTGCAGGGCCACGTGCTGTGGAAACGCGGCCGCAATGAACTGAAGGGCGGCGATGCCTTCGGCGCGACCGAACCGGCGCGGCCGCTGAAGAATGCCGAGCATCGCTTCGAAGCACTGGACCGCTTCGTGGTCGACGTCGACCGCGGCCCTGGCCAGCCGCCACTGAAGGTGGTGCTGGAACCACAGGGCCTGCGCTGGAAGGTGGTGGACCTGCAGCTGGGGATGTCAGGCAGCCCGTGACCGGACCCGTGGCCTGACGGCAATGCCAACCAAGGTTGGCGACTACCTGACCCTACCCCTCGTTGGCGACGCCGTGGGGAACGTGGCCGGCAGCCACGTGTTCACGCGCACTGTCGATGTTGTGCTGTGAATCGTCGAAGAAGATGTCGGCACCGAACGCCTGCAGGAACGGGCCCTTGTGGCGGCCACCGAGGAACAGCGCCTCGTCCAGGCGCACGCCCCACTCGCGCAGGGTGCGGATCACCCGCTCGTGGGCCGGTGCCGAGCGCGCGGTGACCAGCGCGGTGCGGATCGGTGCGCTTTCGCCGGCCGGGAATACCTCCTGCAGCGTATGCAGGGCCGACAGGAAGCCGCGGAACGGGCCACCGCTGAGCGGTTCGCGGGCGCGTTCGCGTTCGTGCCGGCCAAACGCTTCCACGCCCTGTTCGCGCGAGATGCGTTCACTCTCGTCGCCGAAGATCACCGCGTCGCCGTCGAAGGCGATGCGCAGCTGCCCGGCCGGTCGACCGGTATCGATCTGGTCGGCCGCCGCAGCGGCAGTCTCGCCGGGCGGCTTGGGCAGGATGGTCGCGGCCGCGATGCCATGGCGCAATGCGCTGCGCACCGATTCCGGGTTGGCCGACAGGAACAGGTCGGTCCCGAACGGCTTCACGTAGGGCCAGGTCGGCTCACCTGCGGTGAACGTCGCGCGGATGATGCCCAGGCCGTAATGCTGGATCGAGTTGAAGATGCGCAGGCCGGTATCGGCCGAGTTGCGCGACAGCAGGATCACCTCGACGCGCGGGTTCTCCGGGCTGGCGCCCTGGTTCAGCGCCAGCAGCTTGCGCACCACGGGGAAGGCCACGCCGGGCCCGAGGATGTCGTCCTCATGCTGGCGCTGGAATTCGGCGTAGGCCGCCACGCCATCGCTTTCGAACAGCGCATGGCTTTCCTCGAGGTCGAACAGCGCGCGCGAGGTCACCGCAACGGTCAGCAAACGGGGGGAGTTGTCGCCCATCGGTGGGGGTCCTTCAAGCGGTCGGCACGGCCGGCCGCCCATTGTCCTCAAAAAACGAACTGTTCGCTCAGGATCCGGTCTTCCAGGTTGTGCTCCGGGTCGAACAGCAGGGTCACGCGGCGGTCCTTCGACTCGCGGATGGTCACTTCGACCACGTCGCGGGTCTCGTGCGAATCAGCGGTCACGCTGACCGGGCGCTTGTACGGATCGAGCACGCGGAAACGCACTTCGGTGTCGGCCTTGAGGATCGCCCCGCGCCAGCGTCGCGGCCGGTATGGGGCCAGCGGCGTCAACGCGATGGTGTGCGAGCCCAGCGGCAGCACCGGGCCATGCGCGGAATAGTTGTAGGCAGTGCTGCCGGCCGGGGTGGCCACCAGCACGCCGTCGCCGATCAGCTCCCCCACGCGTTCCTGGCCGTTCAGGTCGATGCCGATATGCGCAGCCTGGCGGGTCTGGCGCAGCAGCGACACGTCGTTGTAGGCCAGCGAACCGGTACTGGTGCCCGACTCGGTCAGCGCCACCATTTCCAGCGGGCGCAGGTTGGCCGGTTCGGCGCGGGCAATGCGCGCATGCACGTCATCGTCGCCGCGGTACTGGTTCATCAGGAAGCCGACCGTGCCGAGCTTCATGCCGAACACCGGCTTGCCCAGGTGCCCGTGCCGGTGCAGGGTCTGCAGCATGAAGCCATCACCGCCCAGCGGGCACAGCACGTCGGCCTGCTCGGGCGCGTAGTCGCCATAGCGCGAGACCATCGCCGCGCGGGCCATCTGCGCCGGTTCGGTGGTGCTGGCCAGGAAAGCGATGCGGGGGGAGTCGCTCATCGGTGGATCCGGGGGAGGCATGAGGGAGAGCATAACCGAGCGCCGGGGGTTGGACCCCGCTGGGCGGATGACCGGCCCGTCCGCCGGGACACGCCGTAAACCCATCCATTGGGGCTCGGTCGCGCCATCCATGGCGCTCACGGTCCCGGCGGACGGGCCGGTCATCCACCTGACAGGTTGCCGGCCGGCGTCGGGTCAGTGATCGCAGAAAAACAGGCAGAAACAGAACGGGCCCCCCAAAGGCGGGGG
>NZ_JAPTFX010000173.1:0-8586 GCF_030985895.1 Stenotrophomonas sp. Sm6012
CCGGGGGGGGCGGGGGGCGCGCCCACCCGGTGGTCCCCCCCCCCCCGGGGCGGCGGCGCCGGCCCGGCATCGCGGAAACGTCAACAGGGGGAATGACATGAAACAGCATCGCATCGCCCAGGCCGGCCACGTTGCCGCGACGCTGGGACTGCTCCTGGGACTCGGCCTGCTGGCCGCCTGCCGCAGCCATGCGCCAGCCGCCGATGGCCCCACCGAAACCACCGCCGTGCATTTCCCGGAGGCATCGAAGGCCTCGCTGAAGGAAGGCACCTATCCCGACGTCGCCGATCTGCGCCGCTTTGCGCCCGGGATGAGCAAGCGCCAGCTGTACACCCTGCTGGGCACGCCGCACTTCAACGAAGGCATGTGGGGCGTGCGCGAGTGGAACTACCTGTTCAACTTCCGCACTGCGCAGGGCGCGGAGTACTTCACCTGCCAGTTCCAGGTGCGCTTCGACAGCAAGGGTATCGCCCAGGCCGGGTACTGGAAGCCGGAATCGTGCGCGGCCGTGCTTGATCCGCCGCGGCCTCCGGCTCCGCCTGCACCCGCACCGGCGCCATTGCCGGAACAGCCGTTGCGTCTGTCTGCCGACGCACTGTTCGGCTTCGACAGTGCGAAGCTCAGCGCCGAAGGCCAGCAGGCCGTGCAGGGCATCCTGGCGCAGGTGCGCGAGGCGGCGCAGGTGCAGTCGATCCGGGTGACCGGGTACACCGACCGCATCGGCAGCGCCAGTTACAACCAGGCGTTGTCGCAGCGCCGTGCCGATGCCGTGCGCACCGCACTGGTGCAGGGTGGGGTGCCTGCGGGCAGCATCAGTGCCGAAGGCCGCGGGGCCGCCGAACCGATCGTGCAGTGCGAGCAGCGCAACCGCCGCGAGCTGATTGCCTGCCTGGCACCGAACCGGCGGGTGCAGATCGCGGGAATGGCCCATCCGCGCTGAGATTCCTGCACCGGGGCATGACCCCGGTATTCCGAGTCCCCCCTGACCGTCGGCAGGACGTGGCAACGTCTCCCCCGTCAACCACGCCTGCCGGCGGCTCAGGTTTTCCATGGTGCCCGCGATGAATGCCCAATTCCTGCCTCTTTCCATGAAGACGGAAACCACACTGAGTGTGTATGGCCAGCTCGGCAACCACGCCGTGGTGCGTATTCCCGGGCGGCGGCTGCCGGGATTGATCCTGCAGGCCGATACCGTGGCGGGGTTCCTGGCCCAGCTGCAGGAAGCCCAGGCCTGCCTGCGCAGCGGCCGCGCGCAGCGTACCGATGCCGAGCTGGACATGCTGATCGACGTCCTGCAGCAGTGGTACGCGCTCATCGAATCGCGCCTGGCCGATGCCGGCGAGGCGCTGTAGGAAAAAAGGGGACGGAGGGGATTAAGTCGTTTCCGGCACTGCCGGGGCAAGAACGACTTAATCCCCTCCGTCCCCTTTTTCTAAGCTCGGGCGCTTACGTGCCAGCAGGCGGCATCCACGCGCACGCGGTCGCCTTCGATGAAAGGGGTGAACGCCGCCAGTGCCTTGTCGCGGAGTGCGGCGGCGCGGGCTTCCGGCATCGAGCGCAGCGCCAGTCCCAGCGGGCCCAACTGGCCCACGTACGTCGGCAGGTCGGCACGGGCGATCGAGCAGGGCAGGTCCACTGCGACCACCTCGACATCCTTCCAGCCGGCGGCCAGCAGCACCTGCCGCACGCGTCCGCCATCGGCGAAAGCGAACTGTCCCGGAGCGCCGGGCAGGCGTGGCGGTAGTTCCAGCGCATCGCCGATGGCGCGCTCGGCGGTGGTCATGAACGGATTCTCGTCTGCACCGCGCCAGGCAATGAAACGAAGGCCGGCGCCGGGCAGCGCGGCACGGTGCAGGTTGGCGAAGGCCGCGCCGCTGTCCTCAAAGAACATCACGCCCAGCCGCGACTGGATCCAGTCGTAGTGTGCCGGCGGCAGCGGATGTTGCTGCGCATCGGCCACGATGAAGTCCGCCTCAAGTCCTGCGTCGGCGGCACGCTGACGGGCCAGCGCCAGCATCGGCGCGGAGATGTCCAGGCCGGTGCAGTGCGCCTCTGGTCGCGCCGCCGCGGACGCGAGCAGGCTGGCGCCGGTACCGCAACCAATGTCCAGCAGTTGCGTGACGGTGTCCGGCAGCTCGCTGACCAGCAGATCGGCCATCGGCTGGAACAGGCCATCGAGGATGGCCTGTTGCGCGACCCATACCTGCCCACCAGGGCCATTCCAGAGCGCGTTCTGATCAACCGGGGATGTGCTGGCCATGGCCTTGCCTTGCAGGGAAGTTGCCCATAGGTTGGCGCTTGAAGGCGACTTGAGGTCAAGCCCATGCGTGAACTGGATATCGGCGAGGTGGTGAAGCGCAGTGGCGTGCCGGCCTCGACACTGCGTTACTACGAACAGCTGGGGCTGTTGCAGGCCCTGGGCCGTCGCGGCATGCGCCGGCAGTACGACGAGCAGGTGCTGGAGCGGCTGGCGCTGATTGGCCTCGGCCAGGCGGCCGGGCTGTCGCTGCAGCAGATCGGGGTATCGCTGCCGCCCCTGCGCGGATGCCTCACGCTGGACCGGGACGCCCTGCTGGCACAGGCCGAGATACTGCAGCGGCAGATCAACCAGCTGCAGCGGATACGCAGGCACCTGCAGCGTGCGGCGGCCTGCCCGGAGGCGCAGGATGCGCGCCAGTGCGGCTCATTCCGCAAGTTGTTGAGGGCCCAGCAGCGCATCGCGGGAGGGTGAGAGAAGCGCATCCACGCCATGCATGGATGAATCAATCGCGCGTACTGACTTCCCAGGTGGCGTGCAGCACGCCCGGCACATGTTCCATCCGCGCCAGCACCACGTCCAGTTCATCGGCGCTCACGGCGGTGCTGACCAGGACCGCGATTACATCGGTGGGCGCGTCTGCATGTTCGACCACCTGCACATCGCCAACCGGATACTGCGCGGCCTCCAGTGCATCGACCAGCCGCTCGCGTACGCGCGGCACCGCTTCGGCATCCACGCTCAGGCGCACCTCGTAGGTCGCTTCGGTCGCCGCCTCGTTGATCGGGATGCGGTTGATCGCATTCACCAGCGGCCGCAGCAGGGTGTTGCCGGCAATGATCAACACCGTCAGCAGCACGCCCTCGGCCAGCATGTCCGCACCGGTGCAGCTGCCGACCGCCGCCGAGCACCACAGCGTGGCGGCGGTATTCAGGCCGCGTACGTTCATGCCTTCCTTCATGATCACGCCGGCGCCGAGGAAGCCGACGCCGGAGACCACGTAGGAGATCACCCGCACCGCCTCGGCGCTGCCGGCGATACGCATGCCCAGGTCGACGAAGGCAGCCGCGCCCACCGCGACCAGTACGTTGGTGCGCAGGCCTGCGGTGCGCTGCCGGTACTGGCGCTCGGCACCGATCAGCGTGCCAAGCACGAAGGCGGCCAGCAGGCTGACCACGGTGTCGGCGAAGGGGCCGGCCTGGAAGGTTTCAATGAAGCGCATGGCCCGAGTCTACCCGGTCGAAGTGACAGTAGATCCACGCCCTGCGTGGATATCCAGATGTGCCGCAAACGACTTAATCCCCTCCGTCCCCTTTTTGTGGGGTCAGTCGGTGTCCTCGACGCGCTCGCCCATCAGTTCGCGCTGGCGCTTGTCCAGTTCCTCGGCGTAGCGCTTGCGGACGAAGGCTTCGGAGACCACGCCCAGCACCTGGCCATCGCTGGTGACCACGGCCAGTTCGTCGGCCTGGGTCTGGTCGAAGCGCTGCATCACGCTGACCACGTCCGCGGCCGGCGACAGTGACACGTCACGGTTCTCGGCCAGTTCGCCGATCGTGGTCTCCGGCTTCACGCCATCGCCATAGACGCGCGGGATCTGCACGATGCCGGCGTAGTGGCCTTCGCCATCGATCAGTACCACCCGGCTGCCCGAACCCAGCGGGAAGCGCTGGCGGAACGCGGCAGCGTCGAGGTCGGCCGGTGCGGTCGCCACGCCCTTGCGCATCAGCCGGCCGGCGTTGAGGTTCTGAACCCAGCCGACGTCGCGGGCGCTCTTGATGGTCTCGCCGCGCAGATGCATGCGCCAGGTCGAGAACGAGTAGCCGAACCACTGCCGTACCAGCGTGCTGGACACCAGCACCGCACTCATCACCACGCTGGTCAACAGGAAGTCGTGGGTGCCTTCCAGTACCAGCATGGCCATGGTCATCGGTGCGCCGACCACGGCGGCGGCCAGCGCCGCCATCCCGGCCAGCGCGGCGGAGGTGGCGTCGATCACCGGCACCCCGGTGGCCATGGCCAGCAGGCCGGCGAACAGGGCGCCGACCAGGGTGCCCATGAACAGCGAGGCGAAGAACAGGCCGCCGCGGAAGCCGAACCCGAGCGAGATGCCCGAGGCCAGGCACTTCAGGGTCAGCAGGCCGCCGATCCAGATCAGTGGCAGATGCGTGGTCAGGTCCAGGTGCAGCGCGCCATGCCCCGACGACAGCACCTGCGGGCTGGCCAGTGCCAGTGGAATCAGCAGCAGGCCGCCCACCACCGGGCGGCCCCACAACGGCAGCGGGCTGCGCTTGACCGTGCCTTCGATCGAGGCGATCAGCCGCATCACCGCGATGCCGACCATCGCGCAGCAGCAGCCGAGCAGGCCGTAGATGGCGTAGTCGGCGGCGCGGACATCAATCGTCGAGGCGGCTGGCAGCAGGTAGGCCTCGATGCCAGCCTGGTCGGCCACGAACGCGCCGGCCAGAGCGGCGACCGCAACCGGCGCCAGCGCGGCCGGAGTGTAGGCACCGATGACGATCTCGAAGGCGTAGAACGCGCCTGCCAGCGGCGCACCGAAGGCGGCGGCAATGGCACCGGCGGCACCCGCGCCGACCAGGATGCGCACGTCGTTGCGGCGCAGGCGCATCACCCGGCCAAGCTGCGAGCCGCTGCCCGCGCCCATCTGCGTATAGGAAGCCTCCAGCCCGACCGAGGCGCCGCAGCCGTTGGACAGCAGGGTCTGGGTCAGCACGATCAGGTTGTCGCGCATCGACATGCGGCCGCCGTGCAGCGCATTGGCTTCCACCGCGTCAAGCAGGGGGCGTTTCAACCGGGTCGCGGCCAGGCTGACCAGCCCGACCAGCAGCCCACCCAGCGGCAGCACCAGCAGCGCGGTCCAGGTCAGCGAGGGCAGGGAGCTCAGCCGCATGCCTTCGTCCAGGCCGTACAGCGCGCCCTGCAGCCAGCGCGCGATGCCCGATTGCAGCAGGGTCAGGTAGCCGGCAATCAGGCCGACCAGCAGCGCCAGCGCGATGAACCACAGGTCGCTGCCGCGCAGGCGCAGACGCAGGCCCTGGAAGGCCAGATGCAGGCGCGATGGTGAAACGGGCAGTGACATGGTGGCGGCATGATACGCCGCCACCGTGAGCGCCACCGTCACTGCATCGGGCGGTTATCGCCTCAGAAGCGGTAGCGGCCCTGCACGTAGAAGGTGCGCGGCGCGGCCACCATGCGCCCGGCGTTGCCGTCGACGTTGCGGGTGTACCAGCGCTTGTCGGCCAGGTTGTTCACGCCCAGCGCGATCTCGCTGTCGCCCAGCCCCGGCACCTGCCAGGCCACCTGCGCGTTCCACAGGCGCACGCCGGGAACGCGGCCCACGCGCGCGTCGGCGGTCTCATCCCAGGTGTTGGCCGCATCGGAGAACTGGCCGCTCTGGTGGGTGCTGGAAACGTTGAAAGTCCAGCCGGCCAGGGCATAACGGGCGCCGACGCTGTCGGTGTCGCGCGAATAGAACGGCACGTCCAGGCCGCGGTTGTCGCCGGACTGCTGGATCGCCTTGGTCCAGGTGTAGTTGGCGTACAGCTCCAGCCCGGCCAGCGCGCTGTCCTCGGCGAAGTGGTATTCCAGCGCGCTTTCCACGCCCTTGTGGTCGGTGGCGCCGATGTTCTGGAAGGTCGGCGGGGTGATGCCCGGCACCTGCAGGATCTGGTTGTCGAAGCGCATCTTGAACACGGTCACTTCCGCGCGCAGTGCGCCGTCCTGCCAGCGCGCGCCCAGTTCGGTGGTCTTGGCCACTTCCGGGTTCAGCGGGTTGCTGGCGGTCTGCGAATTCAGCTGGATGTTCTGCACCGGCCCGAACGAGGTGGTGTAGTTGCCGAACACGGTCAGCTGCGGGGTCAGCAGGTAGGCGATGTTGAGCGAGGGCAGGGCTTTGTTGTTGCGGCTGCTGAAGGTCGCGCTGCCGCCGGACTGGCGGCGGTCCATGTCGATCCACTCCATGCGCACGCCCGGGGTGATCCGCCACTGGCCGACCGCGATGCGGTCGTCGATGTAGAACGCGTGGGCGTCGGTGGCGTTGTCGAAGCGGGTGGTGGCGCTGGCCGCACCGGTGCGGCGGGTGACGGTGTAGCTGCGGTCGTTGCCGCGCTCGCGCAGGAAGCGGTAGCCGGCGGTGATGTCATGCACCGTACTGCCCCAGTGCAGGCGCTGGGTGTAGCGCGGCTCGATGCCGAGCACGCGGTAGTCGCGCGGCTGCACGGTCAGCTGGGTGTTGGCGGCATTGATCAGCGAGCTGGCACGGTTGCTCTCGTTGTAATAGGCCAGCACCTCGAACTCACTGTTGGCCGACAGCGTGTTGGTGTAACCCAGGTCGATGCCGGTGCGATGGCCCTTCCAGAAATCGGTGGGGCGGGTGTTCTGGAACGGATCGGCCTCGTACTGCGCGCGGGTCAGGCCGCCCGGAGTCAGTGAGCGCACATCGTAGTAGGACAGCTTGGCACGCAGCTCCTGCTGTTCGTCGATGGCGTAGGCGAACTTCAGTGCGAGATCGTTGAAGCGATCATCGCTGCCCTGGCGCCAGCCGCGGCCGTCCTGGCCGGAGTAGAGCAGGGCGGCGCCCAGCCCGTTGTCGCCGGTGCCGCCGAGGAAGGCGTTGTACTGGGTGCTGTCGCCACCGCCGTGATCGTAGGCGGTGTGGCGCACACCGGCCTCACCGTGCAGGCCGGCGTCGGTCGGAATGGCGCGGGTGCTGAAGTTGATGATGCCGCCCACGTTCTGCGGCCCGTAACGCACCGCGCCGCCGCCGCGCACCACGTCGATCGATTCGATGTTGGACAGGCTGGCCGGGGCGAACGACAGCTGCGGCTGCCCATACGGCGCCACCGCCAGTGGCACACCATCGAGCAGTACGGTGGAGCGCGGCGAATAGCGACCGGTGAGGCCGCGCACGCCGATGTTCAACGACACCGAGCTGCCGGCCGTACCGGAGTTGTCGGTGACCTGCACGCCGGGGATGCGGCGCATGGCATCGCCGATGCTGGCCGCGCCGCTGGCCTCGATGCGCTGGCGGTCGACCACGGTGCGGGCGCCGGCGAAGCTCTTGACGCTGTCGTGCAGGCCGGTGCCCAGCCAGCTGCCGGAGACCTGGATGCTGTCCAGCGTGGTGGCGCCGTCCTGGGCTAAGGCGCTGGCGGCCGGGAGCAGGCACAGGGCGAGGGCGGCGGCCAGTGGCAGGCGGGCCGGTCGGAGGGCGTGGATGGGCATCTGGGCAGGTCGTGGAAGATCGTAAATGAGAATTATTGCTGATTCCATTCGCCAATGGAATGCGTCTGCGGTTCATGCCGATGACCGGGTGGTAGAGTGATGGATTGCTTCCTGACTCGCTGAGATCCGCCATGTCCCAAGCCGCTTTCTACCCCGTCGGAACCCCTGGCCAGCCGTGGGGAGCGGCGGAACGGGACCAGTGGCGTGGCCGCCAGCAGCGCCTGCGTCGCTATGACCAGGAGGTGTTGCCGCGCATCGAGGCCCTGGCCTCGCGCTTCGACAAGGTGGCTTATGGCCAGCTCGACTACGCGGGTGAGACCTACACCCTGTTTGCCCTGCGCAGCCGTGACTGGAATCCGGCCCTGCCGGCGGCGCTGGTCACCGGTGGCGTGCACGGCTATGAGACCAGCGGCGTGATGGGTGCGCTGGAGTTCCTCGAGAAGCACGCCGCCGACTATGCCGGCAAGGCCAACCTGCTGGTGGCACCGTGCGTGAACCCGTGGGGCTTTGAGCGCATCAACCGCTGGAACTTCGATGCGGTCGACCCCAACCGCAATTTCCGCGCCGATGGCCCGGCCCGCGAGTCGACTGCCGTGATCGAACTGATCGCGCCCTACCAGGGCCAGTTCGTGCTGCACATCGATCTGCATGAAACCACCGACAGCGACGAGAGCGAGTTCCGCCCGGCCCTGGCGGCGCGTGATGGCAAGCCGTTCGAGCCGGGCCTGATCCCGGATGGCTTCTACCTGGTCGACGACACCGCGAACCCGCAGCCGGCGTTCCAGCAGGCGGTGATCGCCGCGGTGGAGAAGGTCACCCACATCGCCCCGGCCGACGACAAGGGCGAAATCATCGGTTCGCCGGTGGTCGCCCATGGCGTGATCGAGTACCCGCTGGAGAAGCTGGCGCTGTGCGCGGGCATCACCGGTGCGAAGTACACCACCACCACCGAGGTCTACCCGGACAGCCCGCGCGCCACGCCGCAGCAGTGCAACGACGCACAGGTGGCCGCGGTGTGCTCGGCCCTGGACTACGCGCTCGCCCATCGTTGACCGGTAGTGCCGGCCGCTGGCCGGCAACCACGGGAA
>NZ_JAPTFX010000174.1:0-8516 GCF_030985895.1 Stenotrophomonas sp. Sm6012
GACCATCAGCAATCCAGATCCGCTTTGGCTTTGGCTTTGGCTTTTGCTTTGGCTTTGGCTGTTGCCTCTGCAGGTGCAGGGCGCAGCCCTGCCAACACCCATCCTCAGGAACTGCAGGACAGCATCGAGCAGCCGGCGCGGTTGTCGGCCCACGCCGGGCGCTTGCCGGCGAAGTGTTCAAGCCCCGGGCGCTCGGTGTACGGGTCGTGCAACACCTCCTGCAGCGCATGCACGCCGCCGAGGTCACCCTGCTCCGCGCGGTCGATCGCCTCCTGCGCCAGCCAGTTGCGCAGCACGTACAGCGGATTGGCTGCAGCCATCTTCGCAGCGCGCTCGCTGGCCGACAGCGGATCGGCGCGCAACCGCGTCGCGTAGTCCTGCAGCCACTGCTGCAACGGCGCCCGCACCGCCTGCTGGCGCGTTTCGTCGTAGTACACCGCGTCCAGCACCGCCGCATCCGGTGCCGCCGGATCGATGCGCATCAGCGCGCGCCAGGCCAGGGTCATGTCCATGGCGCCGTCCTGCATCAGTTGCTGCCAGCGCAGGTAGAGCTGCAGGTCGTCGTCGTCGGCCGCGGCCAGGCCGAGCTTGGCGGCGGCATCGCGGCGCGTGCATGCCACGAAGGTGGACTGGTAGGCGGCTAGACCGGCCTGCAGCGGTGCCACATCGGCAAACAGCGGCGCCAGCGCCTGCGCCAGCCGGCTCAGGTTCCAGTACGCCACCTGTGGCTGCGTACCAAAGCGGTAACGGCGGCCCTGCGCGTCGGTGGTGTTCGGCGTCCAGTCCGGGTCGAAGTCCTCGACCCAGCCGTAAGGGCCGTAATCGAGCGTGAGGCCGAGCACGGACAGGTTGTCGGTATTCATCACGCCATGCACGAAACCCACGCGCATCCAGTGTGCGATCATCTCGGCGGTGCGCACCGCGATCTGCGCGAACCAGTCGCCATACAGCGCCTCGCCCTGCCCCTCCAGCTCGGGGAAATCGCGGGCGATGCAGGCATCCACCAGCTGCTGCAGCAACACGGTTTCACCGCGCGAAGCCGGCAGTTCGAACGAACCGAAACGCAGGAAAGAGGGCGACACGCGGCACACGATGGCGCCAGGCTCGGCACGTGGGTGGCCGTCATAGAACATGTCGCGCACCACGTCTTCGCCGGTGCCGACCAGTGACAGCGCACGCGTGGTCGGCACCCCGAGGTGGTGCATCGCTTCGCTGCACAGGAATTCGCGGATCGACGAGCGCAGGACTGCGCGACCATCGGCACCGCGCGAATACGGCGTTGGGCCCGCGCCCTTCAGCTGCAGCTCCCAGTGGCGTCCATCCGGGGCCACCAGTTCACCCAGTGAGATCGCACGGCCATCGCCCAGCTGCCCGGCCCAGTGGCCGAACTGATGCCCGCCGTAGTTCGCCGCCCACGGCTGCATGCCGGCGTACAGCGCATTGCCGCCGAACACGCGGGCGAAGCCTTCGCCTTCGACTTCAGCGGCTTCGAAACCGAGCAGCGTGGCCACCTCCGGTGCCCACGCCAGCAACGTGGGCGCCGCCACCGGGGTCGGCATCACCGGCGACCAGGCCGCGCCCAGCACTTCACGGCGGCGCGGGCCGGCTTCGGGGTCACCCGGCAGACTGTGCAGCAAGCGGTTGTCGAAACGGGGGGAGTCGGTATCCATGACCTTGAAGATGGGGGCGACGGCCGCCTGCCTCAATTGCCGCTGAGCGCCTGCAGATGGCCACCGTGGGCCTCGGCGCGCTGGTAGGCCGGGCGCTCGCCGATGCGCTTGAGGAAACCACGCAGTGCAGGCTTGTCGTCGAGACCACCGCCACGCGCGGCCGCGGCCTGGATCGGGAAGCTCATCTGGATGTCCGCCGCGCTGAACCGCTCACCCGCGAACCACGGGCTTTCGGCGAGGCGGCGCTCCATCCAGTCCAGGTGCAAGCGCCGCTGCGGGCCGATGAAGCCCCGCTCGGCCTTGTCGGCAATGCTGCGCGCGATCGGGCGCGCGAAGAACGGCATCGGCGCGTTGCGGATGCGCCCCATCACCAGGGTCAGCAGCAACGGCGGCATCGCCGAGCCTTCGGCGTAGTGCAGCCAGTAGCGGTAGGCAATGCGCTCGGCGCCTTCGGCCGGCATCGGTGACGGCGAGAGCTGGCGCTGGGTGTCGTAGCGGTCGGCAAGGTAGTCAAGGATCGCGCCGGACTCGGCCAGCACCAGCTCACCGTCCTGCAGCACCGGCGACTTGCCGAGTGGATGCACGTTGCGCAGCTCCGGGGGCGCCAGCAGTGTTTTCGGATCACGCGGATAGCGGCGGAGCTCGTAGTCCAGCCCCAACTCTTCAAGCATCCACAGCACGCGCAGCGAACGGGAGTTTTCCAAGTGGTGGACGATGCGCATGAGGATGATCCTTGGGAAGACCTGCATCGTACCGCGGCGTGCCTGCCCTCTGTAGAGTCGAACCATTCTCGATTGGTCTCAAAGACCGTCGTTGAATGCAGTCGAGCAAGCTCGACTCTACGAAACGGCGGGCAATAAAAAACGCCGGAAGCTTTCGCTTCCGGCGTTCTGGCTACCTAAAGGTAGCAGACGGATTAGACCGCCTGCACCTGGTCAGCCTGCATACCCTTCTGACCCTGGACGGCGATGAAGGTAACCTTCTGGCCTTCCTGCAGGGTCTTGAAGCCGGTGCCCTGGATGGCACGGAAGTGCACAAACAGGTCCGGGCCGCTTTCCGGGGTGATGAAGCCGAAGCCCTTGGCGTCGTTGAACCACTTGACGGTGCCGGTCTGACGATCAGACATTTGACTAACTCCTGAAACACATGTTGAAAAAATCGCAGCCACCGGGTATCGGGGCCGAGACTGAGTTGCAGGCGTTGGTAAAGCGGATCGATGAGCGGATCGTGAGATCAACTGCACCAGGCCACGATTCACGGTGACCCTAGCAAACACAGTGGGACGAACGATACGCGTGTTTTCTGCAAAAAGCGATAGCCCGGACGTTCATGGGCAGGCCCTGCCCGCTAGGCGTGACAAGGGCTGACAGCCGATCGTGGCTAACTCCGAGTCCCCATTCAGGTTTTTCCTACCCTACACTGGGTAAATGACTGAAGCTGAAACCCAAGCTGAACCCGCCCTCCCTCGCATCTGGGTGGATGCGGATGCCTGCCCTGGCGTCATTCGCGACATCCTGTTCCGGGCCGCTGAACGGGTCGGGATCGAGCTGACCCTGGTCGCCAACCAGTGGATCCGCACCCCGCCCTCGCGCTGGCTGCGCTCGATCCAGGTGCCGCAGGGCCTGGATGTGGCCGACAGTGCCATCGTCGAGCGGGTTGCCGCCGGTGATCTGGTGATCACCCAGGACATCCCGCTGGCTGCGCTGGTGCTGGAGAAGAAGGCGGTGGCGCTGAACCCGCGCGGCCAGCTGTACACCCCGAACAACATGGCCGAGCGGCTGTCGATGCGCAATTTCATGGAAGAGCTGCGCGGCGCCGGGGTCCAGACCGGGGGCCCGCCGCCCCTCGGCCCACGCGACCGGCAGCTGTTCGCCGCCGAACTGGACCGTTGGCTGGCCCGGCGTCCCGGCCGCTGAACCGCGTTACCCGGCCTGATCCGGCAGGCACAGGCGGCGCTGGCTGCTGAACTGCCGCCGTTCCCCGCTGAGCGGATCATCGAAGGCCAGCCCCTGTGCCAGCAGCTGCAGGGGCAGCTCGACCGCCCCCTGCGGGCGCGACCTCAGTTGCGGATACAGGTCATCGCCCTCGATCGGCGCGCCCAGCGCGGCCATGTGCACGCGCAGCTGGTGCTTGCGGCCGGTCGCCGGCCGCAGCCGGTAGCGCCAGATCGGCCCGTCGGCCTCGATCGGTTCGATTCGGCTGTGTGCATTGGGGTCGCCGGGCACTTCGGCCATGCGGAAGAACGGCTCGCCCGGCACCAGCCGGCTATGCCGCTGCAGTGGGAACGCCACGCCCGGCAGGGCCGGTGCCAGTGCCTCATAGATCTTCTCGATGCGCCGTTCGCGGAACAGCCGCTGGTAGGCATCGCGTGAGGCCGGCTGCGTGGAGAACAGCACCAGCCCGGCCGTCAGCCGATCCAGCCGGTGCAGCGGCACCAGCTCGGCGTTGCCGGTGCGGGCGATCAGACGCGCCAGCAGGGTTTCGCGCACGTGCCGGCCGGCCGGCGTCACCGGCAGGAAGTGCGGCTTGTCGGCCACCAGCAGGTGCGCATCCAGATGGACGATGGTCTCGGCGAACGGAATCACCGGCTCGTCGGCCACCTCGCGGAAGTACTGGATCTCCAGCCCCACCTGCCAGGGCAGGTCCGGCGCCAGCGCCCTGCCCTGCGCGTCCTGCACGCGACCACGGGCGAAGCGGTCCTGCCATTGCGCGCGGTCGATGCGCGGGAAACGCGCGCACAGGCCATCGAGCAGGCTGGGCCAGTGGCCGGGCGGCAGCTGCAAGCGGCTGGGCGGGGTCATCGCGTCCATTCCTGCGGTGGATAGAGCGTGCAAGCGTGCCACGTTGACGCTTTGCCGACAGCCCGGCAACGGACACCCCTGGAGCAAACCTCTATCATTGTCCTCTTTAGTCCACGGATCCCCCATGGCTCTTACCGCCACCATCCGCAAGGCCGAACTGCAGATCAGCGACATGGATCGCGGCTACTACGCGACCCACAACCTGACCCTGGCCCAGCACCCGTCCGAGACCGACGAGCGCCTGATGGTGCGCCTGCTCGCCTTCGCCCTCAATGCTGGCGATCGCCTGGAATTCGGCCGCGGCCTGAGCACCGACGATGAGCCGGACCTGTGGGAACACGATTACACCGGCGACATCCTGCAGTGGATCGACCTGGGCCATCCGGACGAATCGCGCATACGCAAGGCCAGCAACCGCAGCCGCCAGGTGCAGGTGGTGAACTACGGTGGCAACGCCTCCGAGATCTGGTGGACCAAGCAGGGCAAGGGCCTGGCGCGTTTCGACAACCTGTCGGTGGTCGACCTCGACGGTGCCTTCGTCGAGCAGTGGGGCCAGCAGATCCAGCGCGCCATGCGCTTCAGCGTGCTGATCCAGGATGAGGAAGTGCAGATTCTCAACGATCAGATCCAGCTCGACATCATCCCGAACTGGCGCAAGCGCGCCAAGGCATGAGCACGATCCGCTGCGATGTGGTGGTCATCGGCGCCGGCGCGGCCGGGCTGATGACCGCGATCACCGCCGGCCAGCGCGGCCGCCAGGTGCAGGTGATCGACCATGCCAACAAGATCGGCAAGAAGATCCTGATGTCCGGCGGTGGCCGCTGCAACTTCACCAACACCGGTACCACCCCGGCCAACTTCCTGTCGGCCAATCCCCACTTCTGCAAATCGGCGCTGGCCCGCTACACGCCCTGGCATTTCATCGAACTGGTCAGCAAGCACGGCATCGCCTACCACGAGAAGGAACTGGGGCAGCTGTTCTGCGATGTCTCATCCAAGCAGATCGTGAAGATGCTGGTGGACGAATGCCAGGCGGCCGGCGTGCAGGTCCGTACCGACTGCAGCGTGCAGCGCATCGAGCACGGCAGCGACGGTTTCCGCGTACACACCAGCCACGGCCTGTTCCACTGTGCCTCGCTGGTGGTCGCGACCGGCGGGCTGTCCATTCCCAGCATGGGTGCCACCGGTTTTGGCTATGAGATCGCACGCCAGTTCGGCCACGCGGTGCTGCCGACCCGCGCCGGGCTGGTGCCGCTGACGCTCAGCGGCAAGCACCAGGAGCGGCTGGCCGAGCTCAGCGGTGTCGCCCTGCCGATCGAGGCGCGCTGCAACGGAAAGAGCTTCCAGAACTTCATGCTGCTGACCCACCGCGGCGTCAGCGGCCCGGCAATCCTGCAGATTTCGTCCTTCTGGCAACCCGGCGACACGCTGGAGCTGGACCTGCTGCCCGGCCAGGATGCGGGCGAATGGCTGCGCCAGATGAAGCGCGAGCGGCCGGCCGCCGAGCTGCGCACGGTGCTGGGCGAGGTACTGCCCAAGCGGCTTGCACAGCGCCTGTGCGAACACTGGCTGCCCGACCGCCCGGTGCGCCAGCTGGACGAGCCGGTGCTGCGCCAGGCCGCGCAGCTGCTGGGCGCGTTCCCGTTGGTGGCCAGCGGCACCGAAGGCTATCGCACCGCCGAGGTCACCCTGGGCGGCGTGGACACCGCCGAGGTTTCGTCCTCGACGATGGAATCCAGGCGCGTACCCGGCCTGCACTTCGTCGGTGAGGTGCTGGACGTGACCGGCTGGCTGGGCGGCTACAACTTCCAGTGGGCCTGGGCCAGCGGCCACGCGGCCGGCGGCGTGGTGTGAACCACATCGCCGTTCGATGCGCGCAAGGGGTGCGCGCATGGACGGTTCGGCGCGCATCGTGTATCTAGATTTGCAGATTGGGGAGCAGTGCATGCAGAACGCGAACGACATCACCATCCGCCTGCTGATCGTCGATGACAGCGGCGAGAATGCCGAAGCCATCGTCAGCGCCCTGCGCAACAGTGGCATCGCGGTGCGCCCGTGGCGCCCGCAGGATGCGGCCGAGCTGGCCCAGGTGCTGGACAGCCAGGCCATCGACCTGGTGCTGGCCTCGCCGTCGCCGGGCATTCCGCTGCCGCTGGTGGCCCAGCACATCGCCGCCAGCGGCAAGGACATTCCGCTGGTGCTGCTGGCCGAGCGCATCGACGAGGACGAGCTGGTGCAGGCCAGCAGCCATGGCATCCGCGCCCTCGCCCTGCGCCAGCGCCCCGAGCATCTGCTGGCCGTGGTCCGCGACCAGTGGGTGGACCTGCAGGCGCGCCGTGGCCTGCGCCGCATCGAGGCACAGATGCGCGAAACCGAGCGCCGCTGCGACGCGCTGATCGCCTCCTCGCGCGACCCCATCGCCTACGTGCATGAAGGCATGCACATCCGGGCCAACGACGCTTATCTGGAAATGTTCGGCTACGAGCATTTCGACGACATCGAAGGCATTTCGCTGCTCGACATGGTCGCCGCGCAGCATGTGGAAGGCTTCAAGCAGCTGCTGAAGGGCCTCAGCCGTGGCGAAGCGCCGCCACCGCAGTACCAGCTCGACGCCCGTCACGAAGATGGCAGCGCGTTTCCTGCAACGATGGAATTCACGGCGGCGACCTACGAGGGCGAATCCTGCCTGCAGGTGGTACTCCGCCGCCGCATGGAATTCGATCCGGAGCTGGCACGCGAAGTCGAGGACCTGCGACAGCGTGACCAGGTCACCGGCCTGCTCAACCGACCGACCTTCATGCTGCAGCTGGAAAGCGCGGTGGCCCAGGCAGGTCGCAGCGAAGGCCAGTTCGGCCTGCTGTTGATCGAGCCGGACCATTACGCGCGCCTGCTCCCGGACATCGGCCTGGCCTCGGCCGATGCGCTGATCGGCGCGCTCGCGGCCCTGCTGGCCGAGGTGGTCGGCGAGGACGCGCAGCTGGCCCGCTTCGGCGAACACAATTTCGCCGTACTGCAGGCCGGGCCCTATGCGCAGACCGTCGCGTTGGCCGAGCGCATCCGCGAAGCCTATGCCGCGCACGTCTTCAGCATTGGCGCACGCTCGGCCACGGTGACGGTCAGTATCGGTGGCGTGCAGGTGGGCGAGAAGATCGCCAGCATCGGCCAGGTGCTGGCGCGTGCCAGCGAATGCACGCAGGCTGCGGCCGAGCTGGGCAACACCTGCCGCATCTTCGACCCCGCCGCTGCCGACCGCGTGGAGGAAGAGCGCGTGCTGCGCTGGGTGGCACGCATCCGCGAAGCGCTGGCCGGCGACGGCTTCCAGCTGCACTACCAGCCGGTGCTGAATCTGCAGGGCGAGCCGCTGGAACTGTACGAGGCCTACCTGCGCCTGGAGCACAACGGCGAGCTGCTGAGCCCGACCGCATTCCTGGGCATTGCCGAAGAGCACGGGCTGCTGGCCGACATCAACCGCTGGGTCGTTTCGCGGGCCATTGCGGTGCTGGGCCAACGTGCGCGCGAAGGCCACGCCACCCAGGTGCTGGTGAAGGTCACCCCGGAATCGTTCGACGATCCGCAGATGATCGCCACCCTGCGCCGCGAACTACAGGCACAGGGTGTGCCGGGCGAACGGCTGTGGCTGCATGCACCGGAAGCGAAGGTGTTCACCCATCTGCGCAGCGCGCAGCAGTTCCTTGCCGAGGTCGCGCCCCTGGGCTGCCGCATCGGCCTGGAGCAGTTTGGTTCGGGGCTGGACTCGTTCCAGTTGCTGGCTCACTTCCAGCCGCAGTTCCTCAAGCTGGACCGCGGTTTCACCAGCGATCTGGCCGCCACCCGCGAGAACATCGACCGCATCAGCCAGATCACCGCGCGTGCGCAGGAAGCCGGTATCCGCACCATCGCCGAGTTCGTCAGCGACGCCAATTCGATGACCCTGCTGTTCAGTGCCGGCGTGGATTACGTGCAGGGCGACTTCGTTGGCCCCGCCTTGCCGGAGATGGGGTTCGAGTTCGGGTAACCCTCGGGGGTGCCGGCCAGCGGCCGGCAC
>NZ_JAPTFX010000175.1:0-8506 GCF_030985895.1 Stenotrophomonas sp. Sm6012
CGGCCCCGCCGCGAAGAGCGCCAGACCGCGCGGGTGAGCCAGGGCGAGGAGAAGCTGCGCGAACGGGTCAGCGACCTGTTCCGTCCGGCCACGCCGGACAGCGCGCTGGCCAATGCCGGCCGCGGTTCCCTGCTGGACAGTCGCTGGGAACTGGCCGAAGACTCCAAGCTCGGGCCGTTCCAGCTGCGCGCCTACAAGCCGGTGTACCTGCTGCCCGCGTTCTGGACCAGCGACCGCAACACCACGCCGCATTCGCCGAACCCCGCCAACACGGTCACCACGCCGCAGGTGCTGGACAGTGCCGAACTGAAGTTCCAGATCAGCTTCAAGACCAAGGTCGCCGAGAACCTGTTCGGCGACAACGGCGACATCTGGGCCGGCTATACACAGAGCTCGCGCTGGCAGGCCTACAACGGCGAGGACTCGCGCCCGTTCCGCGAAACCAACTACGAACCCGAAGTGATGATGGTGTTCCGCAACGGCTATTCGATCGGTGGCTGGCGCGGACGCATGACCGGCATCGCGCTGAACCACCAGTCCAACGGCCGTGCCGATCCGCTGTCACGCAGCTGGAACCGGGTGATGCTGAACATCGGCCTGGACCGCGAGAACTGGGCACTGGTGCTGCGCCCGTGGTACCGCATTCCCGAGACCCGCAGCGACGACAACAATCCGGACATAGAGGACTACATGGGCCGCGGCGACGCGACCCTGATCTGGAACCGCAACGGCCACGAGGTCGCACTGATGGCGCGCCATTCGCTGCGCACCGGCAGTCGCTCGCATGGCGCACTGCAGCTGGACTATGGCTTCCCGATCAGCAACCTGCTGCGCGGACATGTGCAGATCTTCGATGGCTACGGCGAAAGCCTGATCGACTACAACCACAAGGCCACCTATGTCGGCGTGGGCGTGTCCCTGCTGGAGTGGTTCTGATGGACGTGACGATCTGGCACAACCCGGCCTGCAGCAACTCGCGCGGCGCACTGAAGCTGATCCGCGATGCCGGCTTCGAGCCGGTGGTGGTCGACTACCTGGGCAATCCGCCCGATGTCGCCGCGCTGCGCCAGGTGCTGGCCGCGTCAGGATTGAGTGCACGCGACCTGGTCCGCAGCAAGGAAGCAGCGTTCGCCGAACTCGGCCTGGAACATGCCGACGATGCCACGTTGTTGGCGGCAATGGCCGAGCACCCGCGGTTGATCAACCGGCCGGTGGTGCGCACGCCCAAGGGCACGCGACTGTGCCGCCCACCGGAAACGGTGCTGCAGATCCTGTAACCGAAAAAAGGGGACGGAGGGGATGATGTCGTTTGTGCATTAGCGACTTGATTCCCTCCGTCCCCTTTTCGGGTTACAGCCAGTCGGTGATGCCTTCGCGGCGATAGACTTCGGCAAATGCAGGGCGCGCTTTCATCGTGGACGCATGCGCCTTGAGCGCCGGCCAGGTGTCGCTGGGCGTCGGCATGTTGCGCGACCAGCGCATCAGCATCACCAGCATGTAGTCGACCACGCACGGCGTTGCACCCAACAGATACGGGCCGTGCGCCTGCAGATGCGTGGCCACCTGCTGCCAGGCCGCTTCCAGGCGCTGCCGTGCCATCTCGCGACTGGCCTGCACATGTGCCTCGCCGGCTACTTCGTGCGGATAGAACCAGGCCCGATAGGCCGGCTGCAGCGTATTGGCGCACCAGAACATCCAGCGGTAGGCGTCGCCGCGCTGGGGCGTACCCACCGCAGGTAGCAGGCCGGCGTCCGGGTGACGGTCGGCCAGGTACAGCGCGATCGCGGCCGCCTCGGTCAGTACCAGGCCGTCGATCATCAGCGTCGGCACCACTCCGGCCGGATTCAGCGCCAGGTACTGCGCCGCCTTGTGCTCGCGTGCGTCGAAATCCAGCATCACCAGCTCGTGCTCGATGCCCAGCTCGATCAACAGCCAATGCACCACCAGCGCGGCGGTACTGCTCGAACCATACAGCGTGGTGCTCATGCGGTGGATCCTGTGCGGGTGGATCAGCCGATTATGCGCCCACGCGAGCGGTGGTTGCTCAGCCGCAACGGCTCATGCAGGTATCCCGCTGTTCACCACAGGACATCATCGGCGCGCGCATCGTGCAGTCATGCGCCTTCAGTTCACAGGCACGGCGCAGTTCAGGGTTGGCAACGTCCTTGCAGCGCTTGTCCGGCGCGGGCCCCACCTGCTGCTCGCAATTGCTCTGGCGGCTGCCGAGGGAGTCATTCTGCGCCATGCAGCTGCGATAGCTGGCCTGGCACTGCACGCGGCATTGCGAGGACGCGGATAAATCCGCACCTTCGTAGGATGCCGGCGTGCTGCAGCCGGCCAGGGCAAACATGAGGCCCGCCATGATGGATCGATGCAGGGTCATGGACACGTCCTGTGTGAGGTCGTGCAGAGCCTAGCAGGCAAACGGTTGCAGGGTCGTTGATCCTCCACATGCAACAACGGCGCCACGAGGGCGCCGTTGCCTGGATCGAATGCGGGAGGATTACTCCACCACCACCGGAATCTTTCCGATGCGGGCCTGCCACTCGCGCGGGCCGGTCTTGTGCACCGACTCGCCGGTGGAATCGACGGCGACGGTCACCGGCATGTCCTGAACGGTGAACTCGTAGATCGCTTCCATGCCCAGGTCGGCGAAGCCGACCACCTTGGCTGCCTTGATCGCCTTGGACACCAGGTAGGCCGAACCACCGACGGCCATCAGGTAGGCCGACTTGTTGTCACGGATCGCTTCGATCGCCGCCGGGCCGCGCTCGGCCTTGCCGACCATGCCCAGCAGGCCGGTCTGTTCCAGCACCTGGCGGGTGAACTTGTCCATGCGGGTGGCGGTGGTCGGGCCGGCCGGGCCCACCACTTCGTCGCGCACCGGATCGACCGGGCCGACGTAGTAGATGAAGCGGCCCTTCAGGTCGACCGGCAGCTGCTCGCCCTTGTTGAGCATGTCGACCATGCGCTTGTGCGCGGCGTCGCGGCCGGTCAGCAGCTTGCCGTTGAGCAGCAGGGTCTGGCCCGGCTTCCAGCTGGCCACGTCTTCCGGCGTGATCGTGTCCAGGTCCACGCGGGTGCCCTTGGACGCGTCATAGGTCAGCTTCGGCCAGTCTTCCAGCGACGGCGGGTCCAGCATCACCGGGCCGCTGCCGTCCAGGGTGAAGTGCGCATGGCGGGTGGCCGCGCAGTTCGGGATCATCGCCACCGGCAGGTTGGCCGCGTGGGTCGGGTAATCGTTGATCTTGATGTCGAGCACGGTGGTCAGGCCACCCAGGCCCTGTGCGCCGATGCCCAGCGCGTTGACCTTCTCGTACAGCTCCAGGCGCAGCTCTTCGATGCGGTTGGACGCACCCCGGGCCTGCAGCTCGGTGATGTCGATCGGCTCCATCAGTGCTTCCTTGGCCAGCAGCATCGCCTTTTCAGCGGTGCCACCGATGCCGATGCCCAGCATGCCCGGCGGGCACCAGCCGGCGCCCATGGTCGGCACGGTCTTCAGCACCCAGTCGACGATGGAGTCGGACGGGTTGAGCATGGCGAACTTGGTCTTGGCTTCCGAACCACCGCCCTTGGCGGCGACGATCACGTCGACCGTGTTGCCCGGCACCACCTTGACGTTGACCACGCCGGGGGTGTTGTCCTTGGTATTGATGCGCTTGCCGGCCGGATCGGCCAGCACCGAGGCGCGCAGCTTGTTGTCCGGGTGCATGTAGGCGCGGCGCACGCCTTCATTGGCCATGTCTTCCACGCCCATGGTGGCGTCGTCCCAGCGCACGTCCATGCCGATTTCCAGGAACACGGTGACGATGCCGGTGTCCTGGCAGATCGGACGGTGGCCTTCGGCGCACATCCGCGAATTGATCAGGATCTGGGCCATCGCCTCCTTCGCGGCCGGCGACTCCTCGCGCTCGTAGGCGGCGGCAAGGTTCTTGATGTAGTCGACCGGGTGGTAGTACGAGATGTACTGCAGCGCGTCGGCGATGGACTGGATGAGGTCTTCCTGCTTGATCGATGTCACGACTTGCTCGCTTGCTGGAGGCTGGCGGGGGTAATCCGCCCATTTTACCCCCTCTGCCACCGGGGGTGCCGTTGTACATTCGTGTCACGTCCCTGCCCGCCGCGGCGTCCTTGCCCATATGAACGCCGAAACCGCCTTCCAGACCCACCGTCCGCGCCTGATGGCCCTGGCCTACCGCCTGCTCGGCAGCCGCGCCGACGCCGAGGACGTGGTCCAGGACGCCTGGCTGCGCTGGTCGGGCGCCGACCCGGCCAGCGTCCGCGACGCCGAGGCCTGGCTGGTCACCGCCACCACCCGGCTCGGCCTGGACCGGCTGCGCGCGGCCAAGCGCGAGCGCGTGCACTACGTCGGGCCCTGGCTGGCTGAACCGCTGGCGGTCACCCTGGAGCCGGACCCGGCGCTCGGCCCGGCCGAGCTGCATGCGTTTGCCGATGATGTTTCGGTGGCCTTCCTGACCCTGCTCGAGCAGCTCGGCCCCGAGGAACGCGCTGCGTTCCTGCTGAAGGAGGCCTTTGATCACGATTACCGCGAGATCGCCGACCTGATCGGCCACAGCGAGGCCAACTGCCGGCAGCTGGTGCACCGCGCGCGGCAGCGCCTGCAGGCCGGGCGACCGCGCTTCAATGCCGATCCCAGCCAGCACCGGCAGCTGCTGGCGCGCTTCATGGACGCCTCCCAGCGCGGCGACAGCGAGGCGATCCAGGCCCTGCTGCACGCCAACGCACTGCTGGTTTCCGACGGCGGCGGCGTGGTCACCGCAGCCGTGCGCCCGCTGCTGGGCGCCGAACGCATCGGCCGCCTGTTCTGGGCCATCGCCCGCCGCGGCGCCGTGCATCCGGCACAGCTGGGTTACGTCAATGGCGAACCGGCCATCCTGCGCTTCATCGGTGATCGCCTGCATTCGGTCACCACCATCGAGGTGGTCGATGGCCGCATCGCCCAGGTGTACAGCGTGCTGAATCCGGAAAAGCTGCCGCAGGTTGTCACGCGCGGGGATGCTGCGGCGTCCTTGTAATGAAAGGCGGCCATCGTGGCCGCCATGGAGCCCACGATGTCCGACCACGCCTCTCCCCGCGTCCCTTACACCCGCCTGGCCGCCGAAGCCTTCAAGGGCCTGCTGGCCACCAGCAAGGCGGTGCATGAAAGCTCGATCGATCCGACCCTGATGGAACTGCTGTTCCTGCGTGTGTCGCAGCTCAACGGCTGCGGCTACTGCATGGACATGCATGGCACCGCGCTGCGCAAGGGCGGCATCGAGCCGCGCAAGCTGGATACGCTGCCGGCATGGCACGAGAGCCGTTTCTTCGACGCCCGCGAACGAGCGGCACTGGGCTGGGCCGAGGCGCTGACCCGGCTGACCGATGGGGCACCCTCGCAGGCGGCGTTCGACGCACTGGCGCCGCACTTCGATGAGAAGGGCATCAGCGACCTGAGCATGGGGATCGCGGTGATCAATGCCTGGAACCGGCTGGGCGCGGGTCTGCTGCCGCCGCTGCCGTAACAGGCGGTTCCCGGCCGGGGGGCAGGTTTTTGCTGCTGTTGGTAGGTGTCGACCTTGGTCGACACGCTAAATACACATCATGCGCGGATGGGGGCAGGCCGGATCCCTTCGCCCTGCAAAGGAATCTGACCCTGGCGCGGCCACACGGCTGCACTGACCCCATCTGCACGGCCCAGGCGCGCACAATACGCGCATGCCTGCCACCCCCACCGCCGGCGCTGCCGCCGCGAAGAAGCCCAGCCTGCGACAACGCTTCAAGGCGATGCGCAACCTGCCACCGTTCCTGCGCATGGTCTGGCAGACCAGTCCCGCGCTCACCCTGGCCAGCCTTGGGCTGCGCTTGATCCGTGCGCTGCTGCCGGTGGCGATGCTGTACGTCGGCAAGCTGATCATCGACAGCGCCCTGCACCTGAGCCAGCACGATGCCAGCTTCCCGCCGCTGGGCGAGGCGCTGTCCAGTGGCGTGCTCAATCCACTGCTGGGCCTGCTGGCACTGGAATTCGGACTGGCCATCGCCTCGGACCTGCTGGGCCGGCTGGTCAGCTACGCCGATGCCCTGCTGTCGGAACTGTTCGCCAACATCACCAGCATCCGGCTGATGGAACACGCCGCGACGCTGGACCTGGAGGACTTCGAGGACCCGGACCTGCAGGACAAGCTGGACCGCGCGCGGCGCCAGACCATGGGCCGGATGAACCTGATGAGCCAGCTGTTCGGCCAGGTCCAGGATGCGATCACCGTGGCCAGCCTGGCCATCGGCCTGCTGGTCTACGCGCCGTGGCTGATCCTGCTGCTGGCGCTGGCGCTGGTGCCGGCTTTCATTGGCGAATCGCACTTCAACGCGGCCGGCTACAGCCTCAACTTCCAGTGGACACCCGAGCGCCGCCAGCTCGACTACCTGCGCCAGCTCGGTGCCAGTGTGGAAACGGCCAAGGAAGTGAAGATCTATAACCTGCACCGTTTCCTGGTTGAACGCTATCGGCACCTGTCGGTGGCGCTGTTCCAGGCCAACCGGGCGCTGGCCCGGCGCCGTGCGTTCTGGGGCACGCTGCTGGCCGCACTGGGCACGCTGGGCTACTACACCGCCTACGCCTACATCGCGTGGCGCACGGTGCGTGGCGATTTCTCGATCGGCGACCTGACCTTCCTCGCCGGCAGTTTCCTGCGCCTGCGCCAGCTGCTGGAAGGCCTGCTGATCGGGTTCTCGCAGGTGGCCAGCCAGGCGCTGTATCTGGATGACCTGTTCTCGTTCTTCCAGATCGAGCCGGAAATCCACTCGCGCGAGGGCGCAGTGCGCGTGCCGCAGCCGATCCGCCAGGGCTTCGTATTCGAGAACGTAGGCTTCCGCTACCCGGATGCCGAGCAGTGGGCGGTGCGCCATCTCGACTTCCAGCTGCAGGCCGGCGAGGTGCTGGCCCTGGTCGGCGAGAACGGCGCCGGCAAGACCACCCTGGTCAAGCTGCTGGCGCGGCTGTACGAACCGGACGAGGGGCGCATCCTGCTCGATGGCCGCGACCTGCGCGACTACGACCTGGACGACCTGCGCGCCAATCTCGGGGTGATCTTCCAGGACTTCGTGCGCTACAACCTCAGCGCCGGCGAGAACATCGGCGTCGGCCAGGTCGAGGCCATGAACGACCGGGCACGCATCGCCGACGCCGCGCGCCGCGGCATGGCCGAGGAAGTGATCGAGGAACTGCCCGGCGGCTACGACCAGCTGATCGGCCGCCGCTTCAAGCAGGGTGTGGACCTGTCCGGTGGCCAATGGCAGAAGATCGCCATTGCCCGCGCGTGGATGCGCAATGCTCAGGTGATGATCCTGGATGAGCCAACGGCAGCGCTGGATGCGCGCAGCGAGTTCGAGGTGTTCCAGCGGTTCAGGGAACTGGCGGATAATCGCACCGCAGTGCTGATTTCCCACCGGTTCTCCTCGGTGCGCATGGCCGATCGCATCCTGGTGCTGGCCGACGGCCGGATCGAGGCCAGCGGCACCCATGAGCAGCTGATGGCACAGGGCGGCCGCTATGCCGAGCTGTTCGAGCTGCAGGCGGCCGGCTACCGCTGAGAACGCCTCTCGTTCCGCCTAATGAGAACCTGTCTCATTTGAGATAGAATCACTCCCGACGACTTCCGATAGATACGCCCATGTCCTCCGCTTTCGGCGCCGAAACGGTGCTTGAGGTCCGCCACTGGACCGATGCCTACTTCAGTTTCACCCTCACCCGCGACAGCGGTTTCCGCTTCGAGAACGGCCAGTTCGTGATGATCGGCCTGGAAACCGAGGCACGGCCGCTGCTGCGCGCGTACTCCATCGCCAGCGCCAACTGGGAAGAGCACCTGGAGTTCTTCAGCATCAAGGTGCAGGACGGCCCGCTGACCTCGCGCCTGCAGCACATCAAGCCCGGCGACAAGGTGCTGGTCGGCAAGAAGCCCACCGGCACCCTGCTGATCAGCGACCTGCACCCCGGCAAGAACCTGTACCTGCTGGGCACCGGCACCGGCATGGCACCGTGGCTGTCGGTGATCAAGGACCCGGAGACCTACGAGCGCTTCGAGAAGGTGATCCTGTGCCATGGCGTGCGCTACGAAAAGGATCTGGCCTACCGCGATTATTTCGAGAAGGAACTGCGTGAGCACGAGTTCCTGGGCGAGATGATCGGCGACAAGCTGCTGTATTACCCGGCCGTCACCCGCGAGCCGTTCGCCAACCAGGGCCGCCTGACCTCGCTGATGGAAAGCGGCGAGATGCAGCGTACGCTCGGGCTGCCGGAGCTGAGCCCGGAGAACGACCGCGCGATGATCTGCGGCAGCCCGCAGATGCTGGCCGACCTGCGCAGCGTGCTGGATGCGCGTGGCTTCCAGGTCTCGCCGCGTATCGGCCAACCGGGCCATTACGTGTTCGAACGCGCCTTCGTCGAGAAATAAGGCCGCAACGGTAGTGCCGGCCGCTGGCCGGCTCTCCGTGCGCTAGGGGATTGCCGGCC
>NZ_JAPTFX010000176.1:0-8407 GCF_030985895.1 Stenotrophomonas sp. Sm6012
GTGATACGGGACATAAGGGACCTCCAAGTGCGATCAAAGTATCGCTTCTTGGCGTCCGCTGACGGGGGGCCAGATCACACACCCCGCACACCCACAGTGCCCCGCCTTCGACAGGTTCACGCGGCTGTTGGTGGGTGCCGACCGTTGGTCGGCACATCTGTCAGATATCGAATGAATTCATCCACGCATGGCGTGGATCTACTGGCAACGCCGGCTGTTGGTAGGTGTCGACCTTGGTCGACACGATTTTTCTGTCAGATATCGATATTCAAAATTGGATCCACCCCGCCATCCCTCAGGAAACCCGCCTTTGACGTTGACGTTGACGTTTGCGGGTGCAGGGTGCCAACCCTGCATACAACACGCTCATGCGCCATGCGCGACCCTGTCCATTCGCGTGTTCGAGTGGAGGTGGCAAGCGTGCATTGGCAGCACATGCAGGCGTATGCGTGGCCGTTGGGACTGGCGCTGGTGATCGGCGGCATCGGTGCCTGGGTGATCCTGTGGATCTATCACCGGCTGAAAGGGCGCGATCGGCGCCGTGCGCGCATCGGCCGTGTGCTCGGCCTGCCATTGGCCACGGCATTGCCGCTGCTGCTGCTGATTCCCGCGCTGCAGGCGACGCCATTGCAGGATCCGCTGCTGGGCAATCTGCAACGGGTGCTGCATATCAGCCTGGTGGCGTGTTTCATCTGGCTGCTGGTGCGCGGTGTCAGTGCCATCGAGCGCGCCATCCTGCGCAGCAATCCCATCGACGTAGCCGACAACCTGGAAGCGCGCCGCATCCAGACCCAGACCCGTGTGCTCAGCCGGGTGATCATGGGCGGCATCATCGTCCTCGGCGCCTCGCTGGTGCTGCTGCAGTTCGACATGGTGGCGAAGATCGGTTCGGCGCTGCTGGCGTCGGCCGGCCTGATCGGCCTGGTGGCAGGTATCGCGGCCAAGCCGGTGTTCGGCAACCTGATCGCCGGCCTGCAGATCGCCGTGACCCAGCCGATCCGGCTGGACGACGTGGTGATCGTTGAAGGCGAATGGGGCCGCATCGAGGAGATCGGCAGCAGCTATGTGGTGGTGCGCATCTGGGATGAGCGGCGGATGGTGGTGCCGCTGACCTGGTTCATCGAGAACCCGTTCCAGAACTGGACACGGCGCAGTGCCGACCTGCTTGGCACGGCTTTCCTGTGGCTGGACTACCGGGCGCCGATCGCTGCGATCCGCGCCGAGCTGGAGCGCATCTGCCGCGGTGAAGTGCTGTGGGATGGCCGTGTCTGCGTGACCCAGGTGACCGAGACCAGCGAGCGTGCGATCCAGGTGCGGCTGCTGGTCAGTGCGCGCAGCTCCGGTGATGCCTTCGACCTGCGCTGCCTGGTGCGCGAACGCATGCTCGATTTCCTCGCCCGCGAACACCCGCAGTCGCTGCCGCAGGTACGCGCACGTGTACAGCACGATGATGAGCTGGACATGCCACGGGGACCGCGTACGCGGACTGCGGATGTGCGATCGCCGGGCGCGGAGGATGGCGAGGCGGCGATCGTGCCGGTGGAATCCCTGGACCGGTAGTGCCGGGCGCTGGCCGGCATCTGCGGGATGATGGGTTGCCGGCCAGCGGCCGGCACCACCGGATCACGGCTCGCCGGCGTCGATCAGCGCGTCGGTATCGAAGTGTGGTGGCCGCCGCGCGCGGGTGCGCTGTTCGTAGGCGTAGGCCATCTCGATCAGCTTGGGCTCGCTCCAGGCGGTGCCCATGAACAGCAGGCCGACCGGCAGGCCATCGATCTGGCCCATCGGTACGCTGAGGCTGGGATAGCCGGCCACGGCCGCAGCACTGTAGCTCTCGCCGGGGAAGTCGTCCCCCTCACTGCGGATTGGCCAGGCTACGCCGGTGGTCGGTGCTACCAGGGCATCGAGTTGCTGGGCGGCGAGGGCAGCATCGATGCCCTCCGGGCCGGCCAGCCGGCGCGCTTCGCTGCGTGCACGGATATAGGCAGGGTCGGCCAGCCCGGCGGTAGCGTCGGCTTCCACCAGCAGCTCCTGGCCGAACAGGCCCAGTTCCTGGCTGGCATGCGCCTGGTTGAAGGCGATCAGTTCGGCAAGGCTGCGCAGCGGCGCGCCGTGAGTGCTGAAGTAGCGCTCCAGCCCTGCCTTGAATTCGTACAGCAGCACCAGGCGTTCGGCCTCGGCCCAGGCGCCCTGGTTGGGCAGCTCCACCGGCACCACGACGGCACCGGCGCGACGCAGCTCGGTCGCCGCCTGGTCGATCAGCGGCGGCATGCCGCGGTATTTCAGCAGGGGCGTCTGCAGCAGGCCGATGCGCTTGCCGCGCAGGCCCTGCGGGTCCAGCCGCGCGGTGTAGTCATAGACCGCGCGGCCCGGCATGGTCGCGGTGGCCGGGTCGGCGTCGTCGCGGCCGGCGATCGCGGTCAGCACGGCCGCCGCATCGGCGACACTGCGTGCCATCGGCCCGGCGGTGTCCTGGCTGAACGAGATCGGGATGATGCCATCGCGGCTGACCAGTCCGACGGTCGGCTTCAGGCCGACCACACCGTTGATCGCCGCCGGGCAGACGATGCTGCCGTCGGTCTCGGTGCCGATGGCCACGCTGGCCAGGTTGGCGGCCACGGCCACCGCACTGCCGCTGCTGGAGCCGCAGGGCGAGTGGCTGAGCCGATAGGGATTACGGGTCTGGCCACCGCGCGCGCTCCAGCCCGAGATCGAGTCGTTGCCGCGGAAGTTGGCCCACTCGCTGAGATTGGTCTTGCCCAGCACCACCGCTCCGGCGTCGCGCAGCCGGCGCACCAGGTAGGCGTCGTCCGGGCGGAAGCCCTGCAGGGCCAGCGAGCCGGCACTGGTCGCCATCGGCGCAGCGTTGATGTTGTCCTTCAGCAGCAGTGGAATGCCATGCAGGGGCCCGCGCAGGCGGCCATCGCGACGCTCGCGGTCGCGCGCTGCGGCTTCCTTCAGGGCATCCGGGTTGAGCTCGATCACCGCGCGCAGGCGCGGCCCGGTACGGTCCAGGGCCGCAATGCGCTGCAGGTAGGCCTGGGTCAGGGTGGTGCTGTCCAGCTCACCGGCGGTCATCCGCGCCTGCAGATCGGCGACATCGGTTTCGGCGTACGGGAACGGCACGTTGCGGCTCGCAGGTTCGGCCGCATGCGCGCTGGGCGTGGCCGGGCTGCAGCCAGCCGAAAGCAGCGCAGGCAGCGCGGCGAGCAGGCAGGTCAGCAGAGGCGGCAAGGACGGGCGCATGGGGCGGCTTGGTCGGCTCCAATCCCCAGTGTAGCCGCTGCTCAGCGATGGCGCTTGCGCAGGTCGCGGGCGAGGACGTAGACCACGATCAGGTTGATCGCCAGGATCGTCCACGACGGCCAGCCCGGGTGGCGGATGATCGCGAAGATGTCGAAGGGCAGGTACAGGGAGGCGGTCAGGCAGCCCAGCCAGGAGGCCCAAGCCTTGGCCCGCCACAATCCCCAGGCTTCGACCAGGTGCAGCAGGCCGTAGCCGATCATCCCCGCCGCGGCCAGGTGCACCGCGTCGGGGCTGATCATGTGCAGCAGCGAGGGCAGGGTGCCATGGTCCGGATCCAGGCTGAAACGCCGGATCAGGACCATGATGCCGTGCCGCAGCGGCTGCGGCCCGAGCACTTCCAGCCCGGTGGCGGCCAACAGCGCCAGCATCGCCTTGCTCGCTTCGAGCAGGGCGATGACGTGGAGGCCCGGATGCCGGTGTGGATCCGGGTTGTAGCCGCTCTGGTTCACGGGGTGCTGGCTCAGCCGCCGCGCGAAGCCTTCTTGCGGTCGCTTTCGGTCAGGAACTTCTTGCGCAGGCGGATCTCCTTCGGGGTGATCTCGACCAGCTCGTCGTCTTCGATGAAGTCCAGGGCCTGCTCCAGCGAGTACTTGATCGCCGGGGTCAGCTGGATCGCATCGTCCTTGCCCGAAGCGCGCATGTTGGTCAGCGGCTTGGTCTTGATCGCGTTGACGGTCAGGTCGTTGTCCTTGGAGTGGATGCCGACCAGCTGACCTTCATACACGTTGTCGCCTTCAGCAGCGAACAGCTTGCCGCGTTCCTGCAGCGGGCCCAGCGAGTAGGCCGGCGTGGTGCCCGGCGCATTGGCGATCATCACGCCGTTGATGCGCTTGGCAATGGCGCCCTGTTCCTTCGGACCGTAATGGTCGAACACGTGGAACAGCAGGCCCGAACCCTGGGTGAGGGTCTTGAACTCGTTCTGGAAACCGATCAGGCCACGGGCCGGGATCGAGTATTCCAGGCGCACGCGGCCCTTGCCGTCCGGCTCCATGTTCTTCAGCTGGCCCTTGCGGGTGCCCAGCTTTTCCATCACGCCGCCCTGGTGGATTTCTTCGATGTCCACCACCAGCTGCTCGATCGGCTCCATCATCTGGCCGTCGATTTCCTTGATGATCACTTCCGGGCGCGACACGGCCAGCTCGTAGCCTTCGCGACGCATGTTCTCGATCAGCACCGACAGGTGCAGTTCACCACGGCCGGAGACCAGGAACTTGTCGGCGTCTTCCAGCTGTTCGACCTTCAGGGCCACGTTGTGGACCTTTTCACGGTCCAGGCGGTCCTTGATCTGGCGGCTGGTCAGGAACTTGCCACCGGACAGGTCCTTGTTGCCGGCGAACGGCGAGTTGTTGACCTGGAAGGTCATCGAGATGGTCGGCTCGTCGACGGTCAGTGCCGGCAGCGCTTCCGGGGTGTCCGGGTGGCACAGGGTGTCGGAGATGGTCAGCTCCGGAATACCGGAGATGGCGACGATGTCACCGGCTTCGGCGGTGTCCTGCTCGATGCGCTCCAGGCCCAGGAAGCCCAGCACCTGCGCGACCTTGCCGTTGCGCTTCTTGCCTTCGCGGTCGATCACCGCGACCTGCATGTTCTTCTTCAGGGTGCCGCGCTGGATGCGGCCGATGCCGATCACGCCCACGAAGTTGTTGTAGTCCAGCTGGCTGATGCGCATCTGGAAGGCGCCTTCCGGATCGACTTCCGGCTTCGGCGCGTGCTGCATGATGGCTTCGTACAGCGGGGTCATGTCGCCGTCGCGCACGGTGTCTTCCAGGCCGGCATAGCCGTTCAGGGCCGAGGCGTAGACGATCGGGAAGTCCAGCTGCTCATTGGTGGCGCCGAGCTTGTCGAACAGGTCGAAGACCTGGTCGATCACCCACTCCGGACGCGAGCCCGGGCGGTCGACCTTGTTGACCACGACGATCGGCTTGAAGCCCATCGCAAAGGCCTTCTGGGTCACGAAGCGGGTCTGCGGCATCGGGCCGTCCATCGCGTCGACCAGGATCAGCACGGTGTCGACCATCGACAGCACGCGCTCGACCTCACCGCCGAAGTCGGCGTGGCCGGGGGTGTCGACGATGTTGATCCGGTTCTTGATGCCGGTCTTCTTGTCTTCCCAGGTGATGGCGGTGTTCTTGGCCAGGATGGTGATGCCGCGTTCCTTTTCCTGGTCGTTGCTGTCCATCACGCGCTCGGCGAGGACGGTGCGCTCGGACAGGGTGCCGGACTGCTTCAGCAGCTGGTCGACCAGGGTGGTCTTGCCATGGTCGACGTGGGCGACGATGGCGATGTTGCGAAGATTTTCGATGGACATACGAAAGGGGGCCAGTCGGCGCCGGATTTGGAAAAAGAAGTCCAACATTATACGTCGAACTTGACGATTCGCGAAAAGGTGGATTTCACACCGGTCATGGGACCCATTCAGGGGCCTGCCGGGGTTGGTAACCCGATGATCTCCGGCAGGTTTTGCCCGGTTGTCGGCCCAACGCCGGTACTAACGGCTGCCCCTTGCGCATTCAGCAAAGCGTTCCGTAGCGGTGCGGGGGGATCGCGGGCGCGTGGCGACGCGTTGGTCGAACAGGCGCCCGTTGGTCACGGGGCGCGGTGTAAACTAGGTGGCTAGACGCGTTCCCCTCTGCATCAAGGATCTTCATGTCCCTCATCGCCACTTTCGACACCACCCAGGGCCCGATCAAGGTCGAGCTGTTCGCCGACAAGGCGCCGCTGACCGTCGCCAACTTCGTGAACCTGGTCAAGCACGGTTTCTATGACGGCCTGATCTTCCACCGCGTGATCGCCGACTTCATGATCCAGGGCGGCTGCCCGCAGGGTCGTGGCACCGGCGGCCCGGGCTACAAGTTCGAAGACGAGAAGAACGGCGTGAAGCACGAGGTCGGCTCGCTGTCGATGGCCAACGCCGGCCCGAATACCAACGGCAGCCAGTTCTTCATCACCCACATCAAGACCGATTGGCTGGACGGCCGCCACACCGTGTTCGGCAAGGTCCTGGAAGGCCAGGCCATCGTCGATTCGGTCAAGCAGGGCGACGTGATCCATTCGATCACCCTGGAAGGCGACGTCGACGCCGTGCTGGCCGCCCAGGCCGAGCGCGTGGCGGAGTGGAACAAGCACCTCGCCGCCTGATCCCCCTTCGAAACGGCCACCCTCGGGTGGCCGTTTCCCTGTTCCCCGCCGCCCGCCAGGCCTGCGTGGCCACGCCCGCGGCGTCCCATCAAACGCTTGCAAGCAAGAGGAAACCCCCATGAAAGCACCCGTTCGTGTTGCCGTGACCGGCGCCGCCGGCCAGATCGGTTATGCCCTGCTGTTCCGCATCGCCTCCGGCGAGATGCTGGGCAAGGACCAGCCGGTCATCCTGCAGCTGCTGGAACTGCCGGTCGACAAGGCCCAGGCCGCCCTGAAGGGCGTGATGATGGAACTGGAAGACTGCGCGTTCCCGCTGCTGGCCGGCATGGTCGGCACCGACGACGCCGAAGTCGCGTTCAAGGACGCCGACATCGCCCTGCTGGTCGGCGCGCGTCCGCGCGGCCCGGGCATGGAGCGCAAGGACCTGCTGCTGGAAAACGCCAAGATCTTCACCGCCCAGGGCGCGGCGCTGAACAAGGTGGCCAGCCGTGACGTGAAGGTGCTGGTGGTCGGCAACCCGGCCAACACCAATGCCTACATCGCCATGAAGTCGGCCCCGGACCTGAAGCCGGAGAACTTCACCGCCATGCTGCGCCTGGACCACAACCGCGCGCTGAGCCAGCTGTCGACCAAGCTCGGCAAGCCGGTCGGTGGCATGGAGAAGCTGGTGGTGTGGGGCAACCACAGCCCGACCATGTACCCGGACTACCGTTTCGCCACCGCCGATGGTGCGTCGATCGCCGATGCGATCAACGACCAGGAGTGGAACGCCAACACCTTCATCCCGACCGTCGGCAAGCGCGGCGCGGCGATCATCGAAGCCCGCGGCTCGTCCTCGGCTGCTTCGGCCGCCAACGCTGCCATCGACCACGTGCGTGACTGGGTGCTGGGCAGCAACGGCAAGTGGGTCACCATGGGCGTGCCGTCCGATGGCTCCTACGGCATTCCGGAAGGCGTGATCTTCGGCTTCGCGGTGACCACCGAAAACGGCAAGTACACCCTGGTGAAGGATCTGCCGATCGACGACTTCAGCCAGAAGTACATCGACAAGACCCTGGCCGAGCTGGAAGAAGAGCGCGCCGGCGTCGCCCACCTGCTGGGCTGATGCAGGCGGTACCGGCTCCGGTCGGTACGTAGAAGACGGGGAAGCTTCGGCTTCCCCGTTTTTGTTTGGACGGATACGGAACCCCATGATCCACCTGCACTACTTCGATGACGCGCTGCTGGTGGCCGAGAAGCCGGCCGGCCTGCTGTCCGTGCCAGGCCGCAGCGCCGAGAACCAGGACTGCGTGGTCGCACGGCTGCAGGCGGTATACCCGGATGCAATGACCGTGCACCGGCTGGACCAGGTGACCTCCGGCCTGCTGCTGCATGCGCGCGGCAAGGACATGCAGGCGGCGTTGTCGAGGCAGTTCGAGCAGCGCCAGGTCGGCAAGCGGTATGAAGCGGTGGTGCAGGGGCTGCTCGAAGGCGAGGCCGGCGAAGTGGACCTGCCGTTGATCGTGGACTGGCCGAACCGGCCGAAGCAGATGGTCGATCACGAACGCGGCAAGCCGGCGCTGACGCGCTGGCGCGTGCTGGCCCGTGATGCCGGAGCGCAGCGCACGCGCGTGGAGCTGGAGCCGATCACCGGTCGCAGCCATCAGTTGCGGCTGCACATGGCCAGCCTTGGCCATCCCATCGTTGGCGATGTGCTGTATGACGCTGCGCCGGCGCAGCGGGTGCATCTGCATGCGCGCAGCCTGCGGTTCACCCATCCGGTGACAGGCGAAGCACTCGCGTTCGAGTCCGCGACGCCGTTCTAGGTGGGGCGGCAGGGCTTGCAGCCCTGCACCTGCAGAATCAACGTCAACGTCAAAAGCGGGCTATGCGTGGGTTGGCGGGGCGGTGTCGGAGTGCGGGGACGCCGCAAGTACGTCCGTGTAGGCTTGGCAGCCGCTTGCTCGTGTGCGCGTTCCTGCGC
>NZ_JAPTFX010000177.1:0-8081 GCF_030985895.1 Stenotrophomonas sp. Sm6012
CGGCCACCGCCGCGCCCGGAGTTTTCGACCACCGGCCCCAAGGCGGCACGGCTTGGGGCCGGTGCGGCTCGTTATTCCTTGGTTTCGATGATCCACCACACGGCGCGCGGCAAGGCGCGGCCCGTGAGGGGATGCAGATCGGTCAGGTCGGCGCGGGCCGTCCAGCCACGCGGCGGACGGTAGCCGCGCACGTCGCCGTCGCCGTGCCAGCGGCGGGCGCGCACCGTGCCGGAGGCATAGGTCGCAGCTATGCGGGGGCGGTTTGCGGGTTGGTGGGTCATGGCAGGCATCCTCAACATGAAGCGCCCCGGCCGGAACCGGGGCGCTATCTACGGTGCGAAGTCACGCGGCCAAAGCCTCGGCCTGCGGCTGGTCATCCGCCACGGCGGCCACTTCTTCCTGTGCTTCGGCTTCGCCATCCGCCGGCGCGTCCTGCCCGGTCTGCTGCGGGCCTTCGGAGCGGAAGATGGCGGGCATCCAGCCGGTGCCAGCGGCCAGCCGTTCGGCTTCGCTGGCAATGTCGCCCTTCTTCAACTTCGCCAGTCGGGTGACGTGCGAGGGCGCGAACCCGCCAACGGCTTCCAGAATCGCGGCCTTCGGCACATGCCGGAAGTAACCCTCATTGGTGGGCTGCCACCACGCGGCCATATCCAGCCCCACGGCCTGCGCCAGTTCCGCGCCGGGCTGGTGCGGCGTGGCGCGAGGCGTCACCACGTCCACCGTGGAAGCTAAGCACACGGCCAACAGCCGCACCAGTTCATCCTGTGATTTCGCCAGCAGCGCGGCGAACAGTTCGGCGCTGTCCTCCGGCAAGGTTTCGCCTGCCACCTGTTGCAGTTCGCGCAGCGCCACGGCGGCGGGTGATTCCGGCCAGTCCGGGGCCATGCCTTCCAGCCGGTCTTGCACCGTGAGGCGCACACCCAGCGGCAGGTCGTGCCCGTAGTGCCTTTCCTGCAAGACGGTCTGCACCATGCCATGCACCACGGCGGCCAGCGCTGCTTGCGGATGCCGTGCAACTTCGATTTGCAGCGCAGCGGTACGGTGCGCGCTCAACCGCTGCGCCAGTCGGTCAGACATGGCGGCGGTCTTGGGCTGCTCGTCGTCCTCGCCTGCGTCCTCGTTCGCGGCTTCGCCTTCGCTGCCGAAACCCTGCCGCAGCCGCTCCAGCGTGCGCAGTGCCTTGGCCTCCGCTTCGCGCAGCAGCCCGCGATGAATCGCGGCCTGCCCGTCGCGGTCGATGGTGACAATGGCACCGGCTGCGGCCTTCACGTTGGCCGCATAGTCCAGCAAGCCATCTTCCAGCGCCTGCAACTGCTCGCCCAGGCGTTCGCCTTCTTCCTGCAAGGCATCGGCCTTTTCCTCGTCCTCGTCGTCCAGCGCGGCATCCACCGCCTCGGCCAGTTCGTGCAGCTTGGTTTGCAGCTTCTCGATGCGCTGCGCGTCGCGCTTGTTCGGACTGCGGCGTTCCCTTGGCGCACGCTGGAAGGCTTGCAGATCGGCATGGGTCATGCCCGGCGTGGCATCCACCCACGCCCAGCCCTCGGCCTGCACCTTGGCGGCGATACCTGCCAGCTTGTCCTGCGCCAGCCGTTCCAGCAGTGCGGCATCGGTCAGATACACGCCTTTGTCGCCCTCCGCGAACAGGTCGCGGCGGATGCCACCGCCTTCCTGCTCGTAGCCGTCCAGCCCGACAAAGCGCACCAGCGGATGCCGGTAGGCGTCGATTTCGCGTTCGGTCAGGCGGTCGCGCAGGTTGTGCGGGCCGCGCTGCCATGTGGGCGCATCGTAGAACGCGGCTTCCTGCGCAGCATGGTCGTCGGTGATGGCGAGGGCCATCAACTGGTCAAGGCTCACGGCCTCGGCCCGGTAGTCGGCCAGCAGGCGCGGCGACACGTTGGCGAGTTTCAGACGGCGCTGCACCACCAGCGGCGTGACGCTGAAATCCGCTGCAATGTCCTCGATGCTGCGGCCTTCGGCCACGAGCGCGGCGAACGCCTCGAACTGGTCGGCGGGGTGCATGGCTTCGCGCTGCACGTTCTCGGTGAGGCTGGCCGTGCGGGCGGTGCCATCGGCCACCAGCAGGCAAGGCACCTCCCATTCCTTGCTAATGCGGTGCTTTTTCGCCAGCAGCTTCAACGCTGCGAGGCGACGGTCACCGGCCACGACCTCGTAATGCTCGCCATCGGCGGCGGCAATCACGATGAGGTTTTGCAGCAGGCCGACACGCTGGATGCTGGCGGCGAGTTCGGGAATGGACATGCGCGGGGTCTTGCGCACGTTGCGGCCAGTGGGACGCGACACCAGCCGCGACAGCGGAACCAGAATCAGGTTCTTGGTCGGATCAGCGGCTTCCAGCGGGATAGCGGCGGCGGTGTTGATGGCGCGGGCTTCGGTTTGGGTAACGGCGTTCATGGTGATAACTCCTATCGGTTCAGGGATGCAGCAGCGAAGAAAGCGACAAGGGCTGCTGCCTGCCCCTGCCGCGTGGGGATTCAGGCTTTCAACTGGCGCATGCCATCGGCCAGCAGCCAGAGGGCGCGATTTAGTCGGATGTTTTGGTCGATGCCCTGCACCGGGCGGGTTTGCTGTCGGCGCCCGTTGGCGCTGCGGCCACGCAGCCCGCCTTGGGTCAGGTTTTCTTGGGTGCGGTTGAACACGCTCCACAGGTCGGGGCGGCGGTCGTCGAAGCGGCGCGGCATCAGGATTTGCGATTCCGTGATGGGCGCGGGCTTGTCGGGGTCGTCGTACTTGAGGGCGAGCGCGGCGCGGGCGAACACTTCGGATTCGCCATCGTCCAAGGTGATGCCGCGCATGGCATCGCGCGATTCCTTCACCCGATCGAAACCGCTCAAGACTTCGTAAGCCCCCTCAATGACCAGACCGGCCACGTCGCCTTTATGGGGCACTCGCACATCGGCCACGGTGTTGCCGCAGACAAGGCCATTGCTGCACACGAACCGGAACATTCCGGCCAGCATCTGATAGCTGCTGGTGCCGTCGTGCGAGTTCAGCAGCACGATTTCGTTGGCCTCCGCGCCGTTGATCTGGCTGGCATGGCGCAAGCGAATCATGTGTTTGGTGTGCTCGCGCTTGCCTTCGTCGCGCACGCGGGTTTGCGTCACCATGAAAGGCTGGAAGCCTTCTTTGCGAAGCTCGGTCAGCACGGCGGCGGTGGGGATATAGGCGTACCGCTGCGAACGGCTCTCGTGCGGGGCATCCGCGAAGATGGACGGGGCCACGCGGTGAATCTGGTCGTCGGACAGCGGGTAATCGCTGCGCAGCGAGGGGGAGCGGAAAGCGAAACGGGATGCGAGTTGCATGGTCTTTCTCCTGACAAAAGAGGTTTGCTGTTCACACCGCACACCGGATTTCTAGATTCGGAGCCCAGCCTTTCGGCTGTTTGGTGCGGTCGGCACGAGGAACCCGGTTGGCCCTGTTGCCACCGTCTTTCCTGAGTTCATCGCCCGCGCCCAAAGGAGCGCGCGGACGGGGGCCGTCAAGGAGCCAAGCGCAGGGTTGGTGCGGCCCGCAGGCGCAGCCGAGGACACGGCCCTGCGCGCCTTGACGGCACACGGTCGCGGGCTACGGTCGCGGGTAAGGTGATGAAGTCAGGGGAGACGGCTGGACAAGGCAACGGCCATCCCTTTGTGCTGACCGCACGCAAGCGAAGCGCGCAGGCCCGAAGCTGGAAGCCGGGCCGTAGGCGTCAGCGATGCGGAAGGCTGGCGAAGCCAGTCCCGCCAGGGATGAGCGACTAGCGAACCTGGAGCAGCGCGATCCGCGAAGCGGAGACGCAAGAGGACTCTTCGTTTACCATTTGTTTCGCAAGCAAATGATGGGAAAGCAAGAACACGGAGATATAGAGATGATTGTCTGCATCAACCGCCTCAAACAGTTCGGAATCTTCAGCGACTTCAATGGAACGAAGATCCAAAAGTTCGGCCGGTACAACCTGGTCTATGGTTGGAATGGAACAGGCAAGTCAACGTTATCGAATCTATTCTCTTGCTTTGAGCTTCGCTCGATGGTTCCCCGCTTCAGCACGGGCCAATTTTCAGTAGTTCTGGAGGATGGCTCAACGATCACGGAATCCACACTCCACTCATCCCAATTGAATATTCATGTTTTCAATCAACGCTTCGTGCATGAGAACATTGATTGGGACAAATCCGTAAAGAGCATCCTTCTTATTGCGAAAGAGAAGATTGATGACTTGCAGAAGCTGGAGAAGCTGAAGAGCGAGCTTCAGTCGAAAAAGAAGGCTCACGACGACAAGCAAAGCGATATCAAGAAGCAGCGTGAGGCATTAGAGAAGTTCCTGACCAATGCTGCCAAGAAAATGAAGCTTGGACTTCAGGCGATTGATACGAGCGACAGTTATTACTTGAATTACGACCGCCGCAAGCTCTTCAACTTCATACAGAATAACGGCGAGACAATTATCAAGGCGGAGTCGGTTCTTCCAGATGAGAGGGTTATCGACCTTACGAATGCCGCCAAGCCAGATCAGCTTCCAAGCATTGCTTTCGCCTCAACGGCCATTGAGCCGGACTACTTTAAGAAAGCGGCGGGCCGCATCAGAGATTTGATTGGGACTACGGCGGTCAATCAAGCAATCCAGCGGCTGACCGATAACCCGGAAATCCGCGAATGGGTTCAAGCAGGCTTGGAAATCCATAAAAACCACGACTCGCAATCCTGCGAGTTCTGCGGCTCTCCGTTCGCCCAGCTTCGTGCCGAGGCGCTTGCTGCCCACTTCAGCAAGGAGTTCACGGAGTTTCAGAGCCGACTTCAGAACGCGGCGACATGGATTGAATCTCAAGGCGCTCCAGCTAATCAGTTTCCCGCATCGACCGAGTTTTATAAAGAACTATCGGCCGAGGCAGAGAAGCTTCAAAAGGACTACGCAACTGCTGCTGAAAAGATCGACCAGCAAATCGACGCCTGGCGGGAAGCCCTGAAGGCCAAGATCACAGACCCTGGGAAGACAGACATTCAGATCTCGGATGTGGTTGAAGACGATGTCACCAATTTCAATGACATCCTGAAATCGATTGTTGCTCTCGTTGGAAAGCACAACAATAAGACTTCAAATTTCAAATCTGAGACCTCAAAAAGCAAGGTGGCACTGGAGCTTCACTTTGCTGCGGCTGAGGTGCAAGAGTTTGACTATGCTGGAAGTGAGAAGAAGTGCAATGACCTTGAGTCAGAAGCAAAGAACGACCATAAGGAAATTGAAAAAATTAGTCTAGAGGTCGGAGCCATAGAAGCGGCGCTCTCGAATGAAACGGTCGGGGCAAAGGAGTTCAATGACATCCTGCATCGCTTCATTGGCCGCTCTGAGCTTTGCCTGAACTTCAATCAGAAGAAGAAAGGCTATGAGATCATCAGAAACGGGGTTGGTGAGCACGATGGGAATTTGAGCGAAGGTGAGAAAACTGCGATTGCATTTGTCTATTTCATCACGAAGCTCAAAGAAAATGGAAATAACATCAAGGATACGATCGTCGTCGTTGACGATCCGGTCTCAAGCTTTGATTCTAATCACTTGTTTCACGCCTACTCGTTTTTGAGAACGCAATGCACTGAAGCCAAGCAACTTTTTGTGCTGACTCACAACTTCACTTACTTTAAGCTAGTGAGAGACTGGTTCACTGGCACCAATAGGAATCGAGTCAAAAAAGGCAACGCCGAGAATTGCTTCTTTTATCGCCTGGATGCGCCACCTGGCTCCCCTCGTCACTCCCTACTTGTGGATGCCGACGACTCACTCAAGAACTACGGTTCCGAGTACCACTATATCTTCAAGAAGCTCTACGAATATAGGGCGCACACAACACTCAATCGAGATGAGGCGTTCTTGACCGCCAACCTCGCCCGAAAGCTTGTTGAATCGTTTTTCACCTTCAAATATCCAAGGCGTCGAAGCGACATTAGTCAATTGATGGAGGCTGGCCTAAAAGATTGCACCATCACGACACCAGAGCTTAAAGAAAAAATCTACCGCTTTATCAATAAGTATTCACATAGCGACGTTATTGAGATAACAGAGGAATCCGCAGAAAACTTGGCAGGCGAAAGCCACAGCGTCATCGGGAACATCTTCCAGTGGCTGGAAGAGGTGGACAAGAAACATTACGACGAGATGATTCAGGTTGCGACGGCCTGAGCATCAGGCCGCGAGGGCCATAGCTATGCCACCAGGCGCAGCAAAAAGGGGCCGAAGCCCCTTGGGCTAGATCAGCCCATGCTCGGCGAACGATGCCGTTTCGTTGCCCGCAACGATGATGTGATCGAGCACGCGCACGTCCACCAGACCCAACGCTTCCTTGAGCCGCTGGGTCAGCGCCCGGTCAGCCGCGCTCGGCTCGGGGTTTCCGCTCGGATGGTTGTGCGAAACGACGACCGCCGCCGCATTGAGCCGCAGCGCCTCCTTGACCACTTCGCGCGGATACACCGACGCACCGTCAATAGTGCCGTGGAACATCTCCCTGTATTCGATCAGACGATGGCGCGTATCCATGAACAGCACTACGAACACCTCATGCTCGAAGCTGGCCAACTTTGTACGCAAGTATTCCTTGACCGCCGCCGGCGAAGTGAACTCTGCTCCGCGCCGCATTTTCCGGTCAATGACCTGGCGCGCAGCTTCCAGAATGTCGTCGGCCGATGCCGGTAGATAGCGCCCGTGCGCGTCGCGCACCAGCAGACAGGAATCGAACGAGGGAAAGGACAGTTGCGACATGATCGTGCTCCGGTTGCTCGGGCGGAATTGCCCGGAACCGGCGGCAGCACGGCGCAGCGCAAGCAGTCAGGGGTCGCAGACGGCCGCCAGGACGCAAGCGCGCATGGCGCGCGCCGCCCTTGACGGCGAGAACGCCGTGATACGGTGAAGGGAACAGCAAGACCGCCCACACCCGCCCACTGCACAGAGTCGATTTTTGGCAAGCGGAGCGCGCAGGCCCGGATCAACGAGCCGGGACGGAGGCGTCAGTGATGGAAGCCCGACAGGGGCGAGACTCGCGCAGCGAAGCTCGATGCGCAGCACGACAGCGCGACGGCGGCACGCCGGGACGCCCGACTGCTTGGGACAGGACTACTCGTTGTCCGTCTTGCGCTGCTCGATTTGCAACTGCGCCCGTTGCGTTGCCTGTTGCAGCCGCTCCACCAGCACGCCCCTCGGCGGCAAGGCGGTCAGATACTCGGCAACGTGGATGCCGGACTTGTCCAGCTCCAGCAATTCGATCTGCTCGCGCTTCTTGCCGGTGCAAAGGATGATCCCGAGCGGCGAGGCTTCCTCCGGCTCCCGTTCGTGCTTGTCTAGCCACCGAAGGTAAAGCTCCATCTGCCCTTTGTAGGCCGCCTTGAAGTCACCTACCTTCAACTCCACCGCAACCAGCCGCCGCAGCTTGCGGTTGTAGAACAGAAGGTCAAGGTGGAAATCCTCGTCGTCGATCGGAATGCGCTTCTGCCGGGCGACGAATGAGAAGCCCGCGCCCAGCTCCAGCAGGAAGGACTCCATTTCACGGATGATCGCCGCTTCCAAGTCGCCTTCCTGCCAAGTGTCCCGCAGGCCCAGGAAGTCGAGGATGTACGGGTCGCGCATGACCAGGGCCGGCGACATGCGCTGCGCATCGCGCAGGGTCGCCAACTCCTGCGCTATGGTTTCTTCCGGCTTTTGGGAAAGCGCCGTGCGCTCGTACAGCATCGAGTCGATACGCTCGCGCAGCGTCCGCACGCTCCAGCGTTGGGTGCTGGCCATCTGTGCGTAGTAGTCCCGCTGGAGCGGGTCTTTCAGCGGCATCAGGGCGATGAAGTGCGTCCAGCTCAATTCTCGTATCAGTGATACGAGAATTCGCTCGTCGGGGAAGGTGGCGGCGAACTGCACCATGCGGCGCAAGTTCTGCTCTGCAAAGCTGCTGCCGTACTCCTCCACCAACTGCGCAGCCAAGGTGGGCAGAACTTCCTTGCCGTAGGCGCCCCGGCGCCTGTCCAAGACCTGCGTGTGGATGCGTTGGCCGATGCGCCAGTAGAGCATCGTAAGCTCGCTATTCACCGTCGCGGGGGGGGGGGGGGGGGCG
>NZ_JAPTFX010000178.1:0-7972 GCF_030985895.1 Stenotrophomonas sp. Sm6012
TTCCGTTGGCGTAGCCGGCCAGCGGCCGGCACTACCCATTCCTTACGCCACGGCGCGCTTGCCGGTGCGGTAGATCAGCCAGCCGACCAGGAACAGCACGGCCAGGCCGATCCACTGTGCGCCCGGCAGGTGGAACGGCACGGCCAGCACGTCGGCGCGGCTGCTGACCACGATCGGCACGGCGATGGCAATGCCCATCAGCGCTTCGCCGGTGATCAGGCCAGCGGCAAACAGCACGCCCGGCTTGTGCACGCGGTCGCGGCCCTCTTCGTCATCGGCGCGCACCTTGTGGAAACGCTCGACCAGATGGGCAATCAGGCCACCGAGGAAGATCGGCACCATCAGCTCCAGCGGCAGGTAGATACCGATGGCGGCAGCCAGCACCGGCACGCGGAAACGTGCATTGCGCGACTTCAGCCAGCTGTCGAAGGCGATGATCGCGGCGCCGACCACGGCACCGATGCCGATGAAGGTCCACGGCAGTTCACCACCAAACAGGCCCTTGGCCACCGAGGCCATCAGGTTGGCCTGCGGCGCGGCCAGCGCGTTCGGGTGCAGCTCGGACTTGACGCCGATGCCGTAGGCGGTGGCCAGCAGGTTCAGCACCGGGGCCATGATCAGCGCGCACGAGAACGCACCGATGCCCAGCATCAGCTGCTGCTTCCACGGGGTGGCGCCGACAATGTAGCCGGCCTTGAGGTCCTGCAGGTTGTCACCGCCAACCGCGGCAGCACAGCACACCACCGCGCCGATCATGATCGCGGCCACCGCACCCAGCGGCGCACCGAAGGCACCGACCGGCTGCAGGCCATCCTTGCCCAGCAGCAGCACCAGCACCGCCGAGGCGAACAGGATGGTGGAAATGGTGATGCCCGAGACCGGGTTGTTGGACGAACCGATCAGGCCGGCCAGGTAGGCCGAGACCGAAACGAACAGGAAGCCGGCGACGATCATGATGAGGGTCATCGGGATCGACACATGCCACTGGCCGACGATGGCCTGGTACAGGGCCAGCAGCGGCAGCACGAAGACCACCAGGGCCACCAGCATCCACTTCATCGGCAGGTCGCGCTCGGTGTGCGCCAGTACCGGGCCACCGCTCTTGCGCGCAGCCGCGAAGCCGCTCTTGACGCCGTTCAGCAGCGACTTGCGCAGCGAGATGAGGGTCCAGATGCCACCGATCAGCATCGCGCCGACGCCCAGGTAGCGCATCTTCGCGCCCCAGATGGCGAACGCGGCCTCGGTGGACGAGGCGGTGGCAACCGACGCGGCCAGGGCCGGATCGGTATTCATGAAGAATGCCTGGTAGATCGGAATGGCGATGTGCCAGGTCAGGATCGAACCGGACACCACCACGATGCCGACGTTGAGGCCGACGATGTAGCCCACGCCGAGCAGCGCCGGCGACAGGTTGGTACCGATGAAGGCGGTGATCTTGGAGCTGCCGACGTAGGCCGAGGTGGCCCAGGCATCGGGAATCAGGCGCATGCCGCTTTCGGCGGCCAGCTTGACGAAGGCACCGATCACCGCCGACAGGCCGAGGATCTTCAGGCCCGGGCCCGGGTTCTCACCGGCCTTGAGCACTTCCGCCGCTGCCTTGCCTTCCGGGAACGGCAGCGGGTCTTCGACGATCATCGAACGGCGCAGCGGCACCGAGAACAGCACGCCCAGCAGGCCGCCCAGCCCAGCGATGCCCAGCACCCACCAGTACTTGAAGTCGGGCCAGTAGCCCATGATCACCAGCGCGGGGATGGTGAAGATCACACCGGCGGCGATCGACGAACCGGCCGAAGCACCGGTCTGCACGATGTTGTTCTCGAGGATAGAGCCACCGCCCAGCAGGCGCAGCACGCCCATGGAAATCACCGCGGCGGGAATGGCGGTGGCGATGGTCAGGCCTGCGAACAGACCAAGGTAGGCGTTAGCGGCCGACAGCACTACCGCCAGCACGATGGCCAGGGCCACTGCGCGGAAGGTGAGCTGCTTGGGCGCAGCGTCGTGGTTCATGGAAGCCCCTGCTGGCAAAAAATCCTGGTCACGCTAGCGTTCAGGGGGCGTCACGTCCAGTGCGGTTCGGGAGGGTTGCAGCCGGGTCGCCGGTGGGGTAGTCGCTTTTGACCAAACTCGGCCAACGCATCAAGCTCATCAGGCACATCCCAATGGGCTGCCGGGTACCGGATACCGCGATCCCCCTGCCCCACACCGGCCAGGCCAGCCACCGCTGCAGCATTCCAGCCAACATCGTTTGAAGTGTCTCGACTCCCCATGCATCGTGTTCACGATCCAAATGCTGTCGCCGAGCCGACCTATGAAAAACACACTTCGTATGCGCCCGATCAAGGGACCGGTCATGGCCATCGTGACCTTGCTCTGCTCGCTGCCCCTTTGTGATCACGCATCGGCCTGGAGTCGCGTTGGCGCGATCGAGGTCACTGACCACGCCGGCAGACCCTGTTTCGGGCTTCCCAGGAAAGAGCGCAAGCGTATCGGCGAGACTCCTCAGGTGTTTGGTGTGGAGGTGCATGACGCGATTACTCCACCGCTACGGCGGCTATGGTCTTTCGACTTTTCCTATCCCGCGTCACTCCCGCTTCCACCCGGCGCTTGCGTCCTCTATGGAGAAGTGCCAGCCAACGCCGCTGCAGGGCAAGCGGCCATGACGCTGCAGTCTGGACGCCTGTACAACGTCACGATGTCGGCCACCAGAACGGGCGCCACCCGGTTCTATAGCGCCCGATTCTGCGTGAAGGCGAACGCCGATGGCAGCCTGCGGGCGATCCAGGTCCGCTACGACGACGCTCTGGGCTGGAGTCCTGCGGTCTGCTTGCCCTGAGCTGATGGACGCGCTCGTCGGCATCTCTCAGCGCCTGCTGGAAACGGGCAATTGTTATGTTATATCCTGTCGCGCCGAACGAACATCGCACGTGGCTTCTCCTTCCTCCCCTCGGCTGGCCTCCATCGACCAGCTGCGCGGCACCGTCATGCTGCTGATGCTGCTCGACCACGTGCGCGAGACCTTTTTCCTGCAGCACCAGGTCGGCGACCCGATGGATGCGGCCAGCGTATCCCCTGCCCTGTTCGCCTGCCGCCTGCTGGCCCATCTGTGCGCCCCGGTGTTCGTGCTGCTCACCGGCCTGTCGGCGTGGCTGTACGGCCAGCGCCAGGCCGACCCGCGCCGCGCGATCGCCGCCTTCCTGCTCAAGCGCGGCCTGTTCCTGGTGGTGCTGGAACTGACCCTGGTCAACTTCGCCTGGACCTTCCAGTTCCCGCCGGACACGCTGTACCTGCAGGTGATCTGGGCCATCGGCCTGAGCATGATCGCGCTGGCCGGCCTGCTGTGGCTGCCGCGCCCGGCGCTGCTGGTGCTGGGCGTGCTGCTGGTGGCCGGCCATAATCTGTTCGATGGCGTGCGCGTGGAAGGCGACGGCGTGCTGGCCGTGCTGTGGAAAGTGCTGCACCAGCGCGACTGGATCGAGACCGGCGTGTTGCGCCTGCGCACGTCCTACCCGGTACTGCCGTGGATCGGGGTGATCGTGCTGGGCTACCTGATGGGGCCGTGGTTCGCGCGCGATCGCGATCCGACGCAACGCCAGCGCTGGCTGCTGTGGGCCGGGCTGGCCGCACTGTCAGCCTTCGCCCTGCTGCGCCTGGCCAACGGCTACGGCGAAGCGCCGTGGCAGCACCAGGACAGCACCCTGCGCACCTGGATGAGCGTGTTCAACGTGACCAAGTACCCGCCTTCGCTGCAGTTCCTGCTGCTGACCCTGGGCGTGGGCCTGTTGCTGCTGCGCCTGTACGAATGGCCGCCAGTGGCCCGCGCCCTGCGCCCGCTGGCCGACATCGGAGCGGCGCCGATGTTCTTCTACCTCCTGCACCTGTATGTGCTCAAGCTGCTGTACGTGGCTGCGCTGGCCACGTGGGGCCCCACCCACGGCAGCCTGTACGCGCTGGATTCGGTGGCCGGCCTGCTGATGGTGGCCTGCGCGCTGGCGGTGGCGATGTACCCGCCGACGCTGCTGTTCGGCCGGTTCAAGGCCCGCCGCCGCGACCTGGCTTGGCTGCGCTACCTGTAGGCCGCCAATCGGGCAGCCATCCACGCATGGCGTGGATCTACTGAAGGCGGGCACGGCGCTACCGGGCGCGCCCGCGGCTGCAGGCCTATAATCGCGCCCTTTCCGCTGTTCCCGCCGTCGATGACCGTTGCCGCTACCGCCTCCGACGACTTCCTGGGCCATCCCAAGGGCGTCTACGTCTGCTTCTTCACCGAGATGTGGGAGCGCTTCTCCTTCTACGGCATGAAGGCGCTGCTGCTGCTCTATCTCACCAAGTACCACCTGTTCGGCGACAAGGCCGGGCTGGACCTGCTCGGTGCCTACGGCGGCCTGGTGTACTGCATCCCGGTGTTCGGCGGCATGCTGGCCGACCGCTGGCTGGGCATGCGCCGGGCGGTGCTGTTCGGCGGCATCCTGCTGGTGCTCGGCCACCTGGGCATGGCCTTCGAGGGCCACGCCGCGTACCGGGTGAACGGTGAAGTGGTGCGCGACACCTCGGCGCTGGCGGTGACCTACCTGTCGCTGGCGCTGATCATCATGGGCGTCGGCTTCCTGAAGCCGAACATCTCCACCATCGTCGGCAAGCTCTACGCCAAGGACGACCCGCGCCGTGACTCGGGCTTCTCGCTGTTCTACGCCGGCATCAACCTGGGCGCGCTGTTCTCCTCGCTGGTGTGCGGCTTCCTCGGTGAGGCCTACGGCTGGAAGTACGGCTTCGGTGCGGCCGGCATCGGCATGCTGGCCGGCCTGGCGATGTTCCTGTGGGGCCAGAAATACCTGCAGGGCCATGCCGAACCACCGCAGCCGGCCGCACTGAAGCAGAAGGTGCTGGGCCTGCCCCGCGAATGGCTCATCTATCTGTGCGCGGTGCTCGGTGTGCTGCCGGTGGCGTGGCTGATGTGGGCCGCCGGCAACGGCGCCTTCGCGCTGGGCGGTGAAATCAGCCTGGCGCTGATGCTGATGCTGGTGGTGCTGGGCGGCGTGCTGGTCTGGTTCGCCTGGTTCACCGGCACGAAATGCACGCCGGTACAGCGCCAGCAGATGATCGCGCTGATGGTGCTGATCTTCATGGCGCTGGTGTTCTTCACGATGTACGAGCAGTCGTATGGCTCGTGGGTGACCTTCACCGACCGCCTGCTGACCAAGGACATCGTGCCGTCGCTGGTGATCTCCGGCGGTACGCCGCTGCCGTGGTCGATCATCTCGCTGCTGCTGGCACCGCTGGGCTTCGTGGTCAGCGCGCGCCTGTCCGAGCGGCGCCCCGGTTCGGCCGCACCGCGTGCGTTCTTCATCGGCATCGTGGCACTGATGCTGGTGCTGCTGGTGCGCGACTGCCTGGTGATTCCGCAGACCGCCGGTTCGCTGACCTACCTCGGCGGCCTGTTCCTGGTACTGCTGGCACCGGCCTTCGCCGCGTTGTGGACGTGGATGGACCGCCGCGGCTGGGAGCCGGGCAAGCCGGTGAAGTCGGCATGGGGCCTGGTGATCGGTGCGCTGTCGTTCGTGCCGCTGGCGCTGGCGGCGCAGCAGGTCGGCGCCACCGGTGAGATGGCCAGTGTCTGGTGGCTGGTGCTGGCCTACTTCCTGCTGGCCAGCGGCGAGATGTGCCTGTCGCCGGTCGGCCTGTCGGCGGTGACCCAACTGGCGGTACCACGGGTGATGAGCCTGATGATGGGCACCTGGTTCCTGGCCACTGCGTTCTCGGAAACGCTTGCCGCACTGTTCGGCAAGCTCGCTGCCATCGAGGTGCCGGAAGGCGAATCACTCGACATGGTGGCTGCCGCCGGTGCCTATGCGCACCTGTTCTGGCTGCTGATGTGGATCGGCCTGGGCTGTGCCGTGCTCGCCTTCATCGCTGCGCCGCTGTTGAAGCGGATGATGCACGGGGTGAAGTAAGGCCCCGTGCAGCGGCGCCCGCTCAGGGCGCCTTTTCCACCGATGCTGCAACCTGGGCGTTTGCCCCGCCCAGGTGCTTCGACAGGAACGCCAGCAGGCGCGTGTAGTAATCGCGCTGGCTGGCTTCGCCGTAGAGGCCATGCCCTTCGCGCGGGTAGTACACCGCTTCCACCGGCACCCCGGCCTGCTTCAGGGCCGCTTCCATCCGCTGCGTGTGCTGCACCGGCGCACGCGCGTCTTCGCGCCCGGCCGCCAGCAGCACCGGCACCGTGATCCGGGCCGCCAGGTTCACTGGCGAGACCGCTGCCAGTGCCGCGGGATCGCCGAGCCATTCATTCAGGTAGTTCACGCCCGAAGCGCGGTCCTGGATATCACCACGCTTGAACATCAGCGGCAGGTCGTACACGCCCACATAGCCCGCTGCGCACCGGTACAACGCCGGCTCACGCACGGCGCCCATCATGGCCGAGTACGCACCGTAGCTGGCGCCATAGATGCAGATGCGCTGCGGGTCGGCGATGCCTTCGGCAATGGCCCAGCGGGTGGCGTCGGTCACGTCATCCTGCATGGCCTGGCCCCATTGCTTCGCCGCAGCCTGGGTGTGGGCGCGACCATAGTTGCCCGACCCGCGGAAATTGACCTGCAGCACCGCATAGCCGGCTGCGGCCAGCAGCTGGTTGTCACGCTCGAAGCCACCATCATCGAATTCGCCGATGGGCCCGCCGTGCGGCATCACGACCATCGGCAGGCGGCGGCCGTCACTGCCCTTGGGTACGGTCAGGAAGCCGTGCAACGGCAGGCCATCGCGCGCAGTGAGGGCGATCGGACGCACGCTGGCAGCTCCGTCGCGGTCGAACCAGCGCTGGCGCGCGGTCAGGAACGCCGCTTCCCGGGTGGCGGTATTGAACATGAACCAGTCGCCGGGATTGCCGCCCGAACTGACCTTGACCAGGATGCGCGCGTTGTCACGGGTGGCCGACAGCAGGCTGACCCGCTGGCCTGGGAAGGCCTTTTCCAGCATGCGCTGGATCCGTGCAGTGGGCGACTGCTCGTCGAAGAACGCGCTGCGCGCACTCGCTCCCACGAACTGCACGCCGACCGGCACACGGCTGCCCGGCTGGTAGATGATGGAGGCCGGGTCGACCACCGCGTCGCGCAGCAGGGTTTGCCGCTCGTCGGTCTGCGGATTCCAGCTGACCACCGCATCCGCGCCGGCGGCCTGTTCGACGATCAGGTAGGCCAGGTGGTTGTCGGCGGAAAAACCGATGGGGCGTTCGATGCGGTGGCTGCTGCCCTCGTCGTTGAGCAGGGTCCAGCGCCCATCGTCCTGCCGGTAGTAGAGCTTGTTGATGTTGTCCGCGGCGGCGCCGCGGGCAAAGCGCAGTACACCGGCGTTGTCGGTGGTGAACGTTGCCCGCTGCACCGGCGAGCGCGAGACCAGCACGCGGCGGCCGGTGATGACGTCCATCCGCTCAAGCCGTGCGCTGGTGTCGTTGGCGAACGGCCACAGCGAGATCAGCACGTTGCGCTCGTCTCCGGACAGCGGATCGGCCAGGAACGCCGCCACCGGCTCGACCACGCGGCCGCTGACCAGGCCCGGCTCATCCGGTCGCGCGCGGTAGCCGACCAGAAGATCCCCCCGCTTGCCATCGGCATCCATCGCGTAGAGCTCGCCGGTGGACCGCGGCGCATCCAGCGCGCCCCACTTCTCGGCCAGCCCGATCAGCAGGCGATTGTCGCTCACCCAATCGACGCTGTTGGCGTGGTTGTTGCGCGGCGGCCGGAAATTGCCGACCAGCTCCATGGTGCGGGTGCGCAGCACGGCCACCGCCGTTGCCCCTTCCAGCGGCAGGGTCATGGCCAGGTATTCGCCGGTGGGCGACAGCTGGATGTCGTTGAACTCGGCGCGCCGCAGGTAGTCGTCCAGCGCGATGCCGGCCGTGTGCGCATGGCCGGCACCGCACAGCGACAGCAGGACGGCGAGCAGCAATGCATGCTTCATGGTGTCCCCTTTTGACCCGGGC
>NZ_JAPTFX010000179.1:0-7853 GCF_030985895.1 Stenotrophomonas sp. Sm6012
CATGGAGGCTCGGTCGCGCCATCCATGGCGCTCACGCCCCCGCAACCGGACCTACCCCGCCTTCGACAGATCTCCGCGATCTGTCGGAATTGCATGGACCGCTCTTGGTGGGTGTCGACCTTGGTCGACACATTCTGGTCGGCATGGGCTCTGACCCCGATCAACGCGCCATTTAACCGGCGTCGGTTTTCTGGCCTGGGGCTGCAGGGTCCGATGGCCGGAATTCTGGCGCTGCCGGGGTTCGGAGGCCCACAAACACCAACGCCCGGGCAAGCCCAGGCGTTGGTGCCCCCTTCATGCTGGAAACGCGGTTCAGCCGGCCAGTTCGGCCTGCTCGCGTTCGATGCCGTACTTGCGCAGCTTTTCCACCAGGGTGGTGCGGCGCAGTCCAAGCAGCTGGGCGGCGTGGGCGACCACGCCCTGGGTGCGTTCCAGTGCTTCGTTGATCAGGCCCAGTTCGATGTTGGCCATGTGGTTGCGCAGGTCCATGCCTTCGTCGGGCAGGGCGGCCGGTGCTGCCACACGATTGACGGCGATGCCATGCTCCAGCGCCGGCTGGTTGCCGCTGCCCGGTGTATGGAACGAGAAGCTGCGCAGGTCCAGGCGTTCTTCGCTGGCGACGGACTGCACCGGTGCCGGCGTGGCCACTGCTGCCAGCGCGGCGTCGCCCCGGTAGCGGGCCGGCAGGTCCTGCACGCGCACCGAGCCACCCGGGTGCAGCACCGCCAGGCGCTCGACCAGATTGGTCAGCTCGCGCACGTTGCCCGGCCATTCGTAACCGGCCAGGGCCTGCAGGGCCTCGGCGGTGAAGCGCACCTCGCCACGACCGGTACGCGCCAGCTGCGCGGCGATGGTTTCCACCAGCGCCGGCAGGTCCTCGCGGCGTTCGCGCAGGGCCGGCACGTCGATCGGGAACACGTTGAGGCGGTAGAACAGATCCTCGCGGAACTTGCCTTCGGCAATGCGCGTCTCCAGGTCGCGGTGGGTCGCGGCGACGACGCGCACGTTGCAGCGGATGGTCTGGTTGCCACCCACGCGTTCGAAGCTGCGCTCCTGCAGCACGCGCAGCAGCTTGACCTGCATCGGCAGGCTCATGTCGCCGATTTCGTCGAGCAGCAGGGTGCCGCCCTCGGCCATTTCGAAACGGCCCTTGCGTGCGGTGAGCGCACCGGTGAAGGCGCCCTTTTCGTGGCCGAACAGTTCGCTTTCCAGCAGGTCGGGCGGAATGGCGCCGCAGTTGATCGCCACGAACGGGCCGTCACGGCGCGGCGAGCGCTGGTGGATGGCGCGCGACACCACTTCCTTGCCGGTACCCGATTCGCCCAGCACCAGCACGGTGGTATCGAAGGCGGCGACCTGTTCGATCATCGTGCGCAGCGCGGTAACGGCCGGGCCGTTGCCGGTCGGGCCCTGCTCCTGCACGGCACCGGCCTGGTGCTCGGCGTCCAGGCGCTTGAGGCTGGCGCGACGCAGCAGGGCTTCCATCTGGGCGTGGCGCAGCGGGGTCTCCAGCGGCCAGATGTTGGCCTCGTGCAGGCCATGCTGCTGCGCGAAGGCAGCGGCATCGCCGTCGGCCAGCAGCACCGGCGGCGGCAGGCTGCTGCCGCCGAGCCAGTGGTACAGCGCAGTGCTGGCGGCGCTGTCATCCAGGCTGCCGACGATCACCGCCATCCAGTCGTTCTGGCGCTGGCGGCCCAGGTCGAAATCGGCCGCGTCGGAGACCCAGCGCGGGTTGAAGTCCATGAATTCCAGCAGGGCAACGGTGCGCTCGGCACGCACGGCGTCGTTGTCCAGTACAAGGATGCGCGATTCGCTCACGATCGATCCTCCCTGAGGCCTTCCAGGATCGGCATGACTTCCTGGATGTAGGACAGCTTGCTGACGAAATTGTCGGCGCCGGCGCGCAGCGCGTGTTCGCGGTGCTCGGCGTCGTCGAAGTGGCTGGCGATCACGATGTACGGTGCGTCGTCCTGCGACTTGATCAGGCGGGTGGCCTGCAGGCCGCCCATTTCCGGCATGGCCAGGTCCATCAGTACCACCTGCGGACGCAGCGTTTCCGAGCGCTCGATCGCTTCCAGGCCGTTGCCGGCACTGCCGACGATCTGCAGCCAGTCGATCTTGCGGAAATGGCGCATCGCCGCGTTGATGAAGCCCTCGTGGTCATCGACCAGCAGGACCGTAAGCTTGTTCATGTCCAACATCCTTTTCAGCCCACCCGGGCCAGCTGCGGTTGCCTGGCGCCGAGCCGGCGCCGTTCACGGGCCGGGGCGATGTCCAGTTGTTCCCGGTATTTTGCGACGGTTCGGCGTGCAATGTTCACCCCCTGGCGCGACAACAGCCCGGCGATGGCTTCATCGGCCAGCGGCCGACCGGCCGGTTCGGCGTCGATCAGGCGGCGGACCATGGCCTTGACCGCCTGGCCGGAGACGCTGGCGCCTTCCAGGCGCACGGCGAAGAAGTGCTTCAGTTCAAAGGTTCCACGCGGGGTCTGCAGGAACTTGCCGGTGGTGATGCGCGAGACGGTGGACTCGTGCATGCCGATTTCCTCGGCCACTTCCTTCAGGGTCAGTGGTGCCATGGCCTCCTCGCCACGCACCAGGAATGCGGCCTGGCGCTCGACGATCACCCGCGCGGTGCGCAGCAGGGTGTCGTAGCGCATCGACAGGCCGCGGCTGAACCAGCGCGCTTCCTGCAGCATGTCGCGCAGGGCCGGGGCGGCGTCGTTGCTGTCGGCCAGCGCCTGCTCGTACTGGCTGTTGATCGACACGCGGCGGCTGGTGGCCGGGTTCAGCGCCACCTTCCACTGCGCGTCGGCGTGCCAGGCGACCACGTCCGGTACCACCACGGCGTTGCGCTCGGGCAGCAGGCTGTCGCCCGGGCGCGGCTGCAACGAGAGGATCAGGCGGACGGCTTCGCGCACGTCGTCGATCTCGGCGTCGTGCTGGCGGGCGAGGGCGGGGTAGTCGTGCGCGGCCAGCGCATCGAGCGCGCCGTCCAGGATGCGTGCGGCCAGGTGACGGGCAGCCACCACGCCGTGCAGGCTGCGCAGCTGCGCCTGCAGGCCTTCGCGCAGGTCCTGCGCGGCCATGCCGGCCGGTTCGCCGTGCAGCAGCTGCTGGCGGATCGCTTCCACGCCGTCGGCGTCGATGTCGAACTGGGCGCTGGCCAGCAGCTGCAGCTGGGCCAGCGGCGCCTGCAGGTAGCCGGCGTCATCGCAGTGGTCCAGCCAGAAGGCAGCAACGGCCAGCCCGCGGTCGTCCATGTCCAGCGACAGGCGCTGCAGCACGCGCAGCTGCGGATCGGTCGATTCACCGGCGGCGATGCGCGCCATGCGATCGTCGTCGCCGTCCTGCCAGCTGGTGCCGGCCACGTCCCACATCGACGATTCCGGCAACTCGTCGAACGCGGCCGTCTCCAGCGTGGTGGTGCTGGCCTCGGTGGCCTCGGCGGCGGGGGCTTCGGCCTCTTCGATCTCCAGCAGCGGGTTGGAGTCCAGCAGGCGCTGGATTTCCTGTTCCAGGTGCAGGCCATCGAGCTGCAGCAGCCGGATCGACTGCAGCAGCTGCGGGGTGAGGTGAAGTTGTTGGCCCAGCTGGGTCGAGAGTGCAGCCTTCATCGTGGTTCCCCGGCACCGCTCCCCGGCGCCTTGTGGAACGCATCTTGCTTTTGATCCGACGGGTGCGGAATCGGGGGGTTCCTGAGGGCTTTCGTGGATATCCCGACAGGATGTAAGGGTTTCCCCTACATTGGCGCGGGATGTTGACGAAGGCCGCCGCCAACTCATTGATTCGTGGTGGCGGCCCTGCCGCGTTCGCCACGCCGCGCGTACGGATTCCTGTCAGAGCCTGTCAGGGTGACGGGATTTCGTCGCCGCCGCTATGCCGATTCACTCCAGCTCGTGCTGGTGACGCGCGGCCAGCAGCAACAGATCATTGGCGCGGCGGCAGCCCAGCGACTCCATCATGCGTGCGCGATGGGTTTCCACTGTCTTGACGCTGATGCCGAGGTCAGCGGCGATTTCCTTGTTGCTTTCGCCTTTGCCGATGCGGCGCAGGATCTCGCGCTGGCGCGGGGACAGCGCGGCGATGCCGGTGGGCTTCTCGCGGCCCAGCATGGGCGCCAGCATCTTGGCCGAGATCTGAGGGCTGAGGAACACCTGGCCGGCATGCGCGGCACGCAGGGCCAGTTCCAGCTCCTGCGGCGCGGCATCCTTCACCACGAAACCGACCGCGCCGCGATCCAGTGCATCGCGCACATGCGCGGCATCGTCGTGCATGGTCATCATCACCACGCGGGTACCGGGGGCGCGCAGGCGGATGTCACTGAGCGCTTCCAGGCCAGTGCGCCCGGGCAACGACAGATCCATCAGCACCACATCCGGCGCATGCTGCAGGGCCAGCTGCAGCGCCTGTTCGGCATTGCTGGCCTCGGCAACCAGCTGCACGTCGGCAAACCCCTGCAGCAGCCGCGCCAGGCCGGCGCGGACCAGGGTGTGATCGTCGACGATGAGAACTCGCACAGGCACGCAACTGGTCCGTGTAGGGGAGTCCACCTTAACTTAGCTGAACGGGCGCGCCAAGCGTTGCCTGTCCTGCACCGCAAGGGTGGGTTTCAGCGGGCCCGGCGCGCCTCGGCCACCTGGCGGCGGTGCAGGCGGAACAGGTGGCGTTCCATGGCCATTTCCAGGCCGTCGCCGAGGCGCTGGAAGCGCAGCCAGAGGTAATGGCCACCGCCGCCATCGGCGGCTTCGGCGATCACTTCCACCGGCAGGTCGATATGGTCGGGCAGCCAGTCGCTGGGCTGCAGCCGAACCAGGCCGGCCTGACCAGGCGTGGCACCGCTGCGCGGGCCCAGTTGCAAGCGGATGCCACGGCGTGACCAGCGCACCGGGCGCAGGGTCAGTTCCTGGCCCTGCTGGCGAACCAGCCGGCCGAGCAGCACCATCGCCAGGTCCAGCTTGGCTTCGAGCCGCTGCAACTGCAGGCTGGCCTCGTTGCGGTCGTCATGCTCGTCAACGCGGCTGTCTTCCACCAGCGCCAGGCTGCGCAGCAGGCCTTCGGCGCTGCCGGTACGGCCGGCGGCACTGCCGGGCTGGAACTCGGCGGGCAGGGCCAGTTCGCAGCTGAGCGTTTCGTCGAACAGCTCGCTTTCGGCGGGGTGGTGCAGCGACGTTGTCGGCAGTTGGGTCATGCCAGCGATTCTGCCTGCAGGTAGGCATGCGCCGCGCGAAGAGAACGCTGTCCATCGTTCATCAGGGCAGCGACCGCGTCGCGGCGCTGGCGCAGCAGGCCGAGCAGGTTCTGCTGGCGTTCGAACAGTGCGCTCAGTGGCGCGTGGTCGGCCGCGGTGAGCGGCTGGCTGAGCAGGGCATGCAGGGCGCTGTCGTGGCCGTCGAGCAGGCTGTCGGCCTGGTCGAGGGCTTCTTCGCCCAGTGCCTTCTCGAACGCGTCCAGCTGCGCGTGCAGTTCGTGCAGGCTCATGGTGCCACCGCGGCCGGGCGGCGCTGTTCGTGCGGGATCGCGTTCCAGGCGCTGTCGATTTCGCCGAGCAGCTGCAGGGCTTCATCCAGCGCTGCACGATCATTGTGCAGGTTGGCCTCGGTCAGGCGCTGCAGCACGTAGTCATAGAGTGCCGACAGGTTGCCGGCGATCTCGCCGCCGGCCTCATGGTCCAGCGAGCCGTTGAGGTGGCCGACGATCGCGCAGACTTCGCCGATCGCCTTGCCCTTGCCGGCCTGGTCGCCACGCTCGAGGCTGGCCTGTGCGCGGCGCACGCGCTCCAGCGCGCCGGCCAGCAGCATCGCCACCAGCTTGTGCGGATCGGCGTCGGCGACCGCACTGGTCACTCCCACCTGGCGGTACTGTTCGGCATATTGACGGCTGGAACCGTACATTCGTGATTCTCCTTGCGCGGGGTGCCGCCGGGCGATCGAGGGGATCGTTGCCGGCGGCGCGGCGATGATTGCTGTTGCGTCCGTTATCGGTGCGTTGCACGCCAAACTTGAGCGTTGCGCGTAGACCTTCAGCGGTTCAGCTGTGCCAGCTGCTGCTGCAGCGACGTATTGCTCTGCTGCAGCTTGCCCATCAGGCTGTCCAGCGCGATGAACTGCTTCTTGTAGCGCTCTTCCACGCCCTTCATGCGCGTGTCCAGGTCCTTGCGGCGCTTGTCGATGTTGTCCAGCGTGGTGTTGAGGCCTTTGGTTCGGGCGACGAAGGCGCCTTCCTTGCCGACCGTGGTGCTGACATAGCCGTCGACCATCGTGTAGAGCGTGCCGGCACCGCCGGTGTCGCCGGTGATGGCCGAGCGGATCTTTTCAGGCTGGCTGGCCAGTGCGGCGGCAAACTTGGTGGTGTCGAGCACCAGGCTGCCGTCGGCGTTTGGATAACCGCGTGTCTGCAGGCCTAGTACCTTCGGGTCCAGGCCGTCGGCGGAAAGCTCCTTCAGCACGCCCGACATCATGGAACGCAGCTGGCTGGCGGCACCACGCATCTGCGCGTCGCCGGTCAGCGTGGCCGCTTCCTTGGTCTTGGCGTCGTACTTGGTTTCGGTGTTGATCGCTGCGATGGCCGCGTTGTAGGCGGTCACGAATTCCTGCATCACCTTGGTGGCGGCGGCCGTGTCGGTACTGATCACGACCGTGCTCTTGCCGGGAACCTTCAGGTTCAGGGTCAGGCCAGGCACCGCATCTGCCACCGTATTGCTGGCGCTGACCACCTTGACGCCATCGATGGTCAGTTCGGCGTCCGCTGCAGCGGTGTTCTGTTTCAGGCTGCCGACCAGTGCGCCCAGCTTGGGATCACTGCCGCCGTACTCCAGCTTGATCGCATTGGCGGCACCGGTCTTCTCCTGGGCGATCGACAGGTACTGGTTGTCGCCGGAGGTGATCAGTGTGGCCTGCACGCCTTCCTTGCGGCCGGCGGCATCGATCTTGTTGCGGATGGTGGTCAGCGTGTCGCCGTCCTCCACCGCCACGTTCATGGTCTTGGCCTTGTCGCCCACGCCGACGGTCAGCGTCAAGGTTCCGGCGCCGAAGGTGTCAGTCTTCGGGAACGAGGTGTCGGCAATCAGCTTGTGTGCCGTGGCGAGGGATGTCACCTCCACCTGGTGCGTGCCGTTGGACGCGGCCGCCTTGGTCGTGCCCAGGTCGTACAGCGCCACCGATGCGGTGAGCACATCCTCGGTATTGGCGGGCTGCGCCTTGCCGCTGGCGGTCACCGTGCGGGTATCGAAGGCGGTGGTGGCCTTCAGCGCGGTCAGTGCAGTCTTCAGCTTGTCGAAGGCCGAGGTGACGGTGCCGATCGACGACAGCTGCATCTTGGCTTTGGACTGCTGCAGGTTCAGTGCATTGTCGGCCGGCTTGCGGTCGGCTGCGACCAGCTGGTTGACGATGCTGGAGATATCCAGTCCCGAGCCAATGCCACCGTATCCAAAGTCTGCCACGTCGTTTCTCCTGGTATACGGGCCTGGCCGTCGTGCGGTGGCCCGTCGTCAACGAAAATAGCGGCCTGCGCCGCTGGGTCTTGAGGACTTCGTTGATGCATGCGCCGTGCCAATGCTCTGGCGCGGGTTCTGGCACGCAGGTTGCAGGAGGGTTGGGGCAGGGTGCGGGGAGGTTCACCGCGGGCTGCCGGGAGTCTGCAAAAAACCCTCCCCCAATGCAGGGGAGGGATCAGGCTACTGACAATCGGGGGGAGACGAAGCCGCCCGGTACGTACAGTCAAAGGTACAGCGCTGAAAGAGAGGTCCGCAGGAGCGGGCGATGCCAAGCCGGTTCGGGAGGGTTCCCGGGCCGGGCATGGCCCGCGCCTTCGTGCACCGTGGCTTCCGGGTTGCCGCTGCCGTCGGTTCAATCC
>NZ_JAPTFX010000017.1:0-44894 GCF_030985895.1 Stenotrophomonas sp. Sm6012
AGCTGAAGGTGCGGCCGGCACGATTCTCAGCCCGCCTGCCCCAGCCGCACCTTCAGCTGCTGGATCTCCTGCTCGCTCACCCCGATCGACTTCAGGTAGCCTTCGGCACCGCCGTACTGGCTGTGCAGCGCGGCCAGGAACTGCTCCATGTTGTCCGGTGCGGTACCGGACATGCCGGCCATCTTGCGGCCGATCTCCGGGTTCTGCTTGATCAGCGCCATGATCTGCGCGTTCATCGCGCTGTCCTTCGGCTGCCCTTCCAGGTAGTGCGCGGAGATCGCGTAGTTGTGCACGATCTCGGCCTTCGGCACCCCGGCCAGGTCCAGCAGCAGGCCGGCGATGATGCCGGTGCGGTCCTTGCCCGCCGTGCAATGGAACAGCACCGCGCCGTCCTGCTGCGCGGCGATGCGCTGGAACACCTGCTTGAACTGCGGCTGGCTGTGGCCCAGCCACTGCACATAGGCTTCGCCCAGTGAATCCGGGAAGCGGGTCATCATCTTCTGCAGGTCCATCTTCTCGGTGCCCATCAGCGAGATGCGCTGATAGTCGAAGCGATCATCCTTGGCCAGCAGGTCCGGCGACTGCGCCTGCTCGTCGGCGGTACGCAGGTCGATGTCCAGCTTCACGCCAGCAGCGGCCAGTGCATCGCGATCGGCGTCGGTCAGCCGGCCGAGATCGGCGGTACGCACGAACGCAGCGGCCGGAATCGGGCCATGACGGCCCTGCAGGCCAGCGAAGGTGCGCACGTTCCACGCCCCCTGCAGCGGAAGCAAGCGCTGCGCATCGGCAGCCACCGGCTTCACATTGGCGGCAGCAGCCGGCTTCGCGGCAACGGCCTGCGGTGCATCTGCGGCCACGGCGGTGGCCGCCAGCGGCAGGCTGAGCATCACGGCCAGGGCAAGTTCGGTAGAGCGGTGCTTCATGGGAGTCTCCGTTCGAATCAGAAGTTGACGGCCACATCCAGGCCGAAGGTGCGGGGGTCGTTGAAGATGCCGGTCTGGCCCAGCGCCGGGCTGTTGAGCTTGTAGAACAGGTGCTGTTCGTCCAGCAGGTTGCGCGCCCACAGCGAGAACGACATCGTGGTGCCGGTGCTGTTCACCGGCACATCCACCAGCGCCACGCGTGCATTCACCACGAATGAACTGTCAGTGAGCATCTGGTCGTACTCGCTGGTGTAATAGCCATGGGACCAGTTGCCGTCCACATGGAACTTCAGCGCCGAGAAGTTGGCGAACGGCACCAGGTAGTCGGCCGACAGGCTGCCCGCATTCTTCGGCGCCAGCAGCGGTTGCACGGTCACCTGCACACCCGCACCGAACGGGTCCGTGGCGGTCTGTGCGTCAATCTTGGTGTAGGCGTAGTTGAGGCCGAGGGTGAGGTTGTCCACCGGCATCACGTTGAACTCCAGCTCCGCGCCGCGCGACTTCCCATCACTCAGTGCGTTGGTGGTGACCATGGTGGTGCGGGTTTCGCCGCTGTTCGGGTCGAACGGCAGCGAGAAGTCCATCTGCTTGTGCGCGATGGTCGAATCGAACACCGCCAGGTTCAACCGCGCACGGTTGTCCCAGAACTGCGATTTGAAGCCCAGCTCATAGGCGGTCACCTCTTCCGGGCCGAACGCGGTGTAGTTGGTCGACCGCGAGTTGGCGCCACCGGCCTTGAAGCCAGTGCTGTACCTGGCGTAGACCATCGCGTGCTCGCCCAGGTCGTAGGCGATGTTGACCATCGGGTCGAAGCGGCTCCAGCGGTCCTTGAAGGCGAGATTCGTCGCCGCACCGTTGACGATGTACAGGCTGCCCTTCTTGTCATCGCGGGTGTAGCGGCCACCGGCGGTCAGGTGCAGGCCCGGCATCGCCTCTGGGGTCCACGTGGCCTGGCCGAACACGCCCAGGCTGTCAGTCCAGGCCTTGCTGGCGCGGTCGATGCGCACCCGTGAAAGATCCAGCGGGTTGGTGGCCGGGTTCAGCGTGTAGCTGTTGCCGCCCGGCCCCCACACCAGCATGTTGGGCGTCTGTGCATTGTCGCCCGCGGTCTCGTGGTAGTAGAACGCGCCGCCGAGGAACTGCACCTGCGCGGTGTTGCCGATCAGCTGGAACTCCTGGCTGTATTGGTGCTGGTAGACCTGGGCCAGGCTGTAGCGGCCGAACGGCGTACCCGCGCCACCGTAGGCCGAGATCGCATCGACCAGGCCCATGTCGAACTGGCCTTGGGTCAGTTCGCGATAGGAACTGATCGACTTCAGTTCCAGGTTCTCGTTCAAGGTCCACGACAGGTTCAGCAGATGGCCACTGGTGCGGCCGATGTTGTCTTCCTGCGGGCCGCCCAGGATGGCGCTGTCGCGGCGGTCGAGGCTGGCCCCGGCCTTCTGCAGCGGGCTGAGGTAGGCACCGGGCACCAATACCTGCGTGTGATAAGGCGTGGTCGCATCGTAGGAACGGTCGAACGCATACAGCAGCGAGACATCATCGCGCGGCTGCCACAGCGCACTGAGGCGTGCGCCACGCTTGTCGTAGCTGTTGAAGTCGCGCTCGCCGCGCATCGGGTTGTCGGTGGTGCCGCCACGCTTGGCCTGCACCGCGTCGATCTTGAAGCTGACATCACCCACCTTGGGCAGGTCCAGGTGCAGCGCGCTGTTGTAGCCGCTGTAGTTGGACACGCCTGCACTGACGCTGCCGCCGAATTCACCGGTCGGCGCCTTGGTCACGATGCTGACCGCACCGCCTTCGGTGTTGCGGCCGAACAACGTGCCCTGCGGGCCCTTCAGCACTTCGATGCGCTCCACGTCGTAGAGCATGCTGCCCAGGCCCTGCGCGCGGCCCATGAACACGCCGTCGACGTAGATGCCGACGCCGGCATCGCGCGCCGGCTGGTTGGCATCGCCGGACGCACCGATGCCGCGGATGCCGATGTTCAGCGCCGAACTGCGGGTCGCGAACGGAGTCACCCGCAGCGAAGGAATCGAGCCATCGGACAGGCTGCCCAGCGAGATCGCGCTGCGATCCTTCAACGCCTCGGCATCGACCACCGACACTGAAATCGGGGTCTCCTGCAGGTTGGTGGCGCGCTTCTGCGCGGTCACCACCACCTGGTCAAGCGCCACCACGGTTCGCGCCGCGTCGGCGGAGGCAGTGGCATCGGCTTCGGCATGGGGGCTGTCTTCGGCATGGGCCATCGCCGGCAGCGCGGCGGCAATGGCGAGGGTGAGCAGCGGGCGGTGCAGCGTGGCGTAGCGCATCGGACTCGTTCGCGGAAGGAGAAGGCCGGCGCAGTCTGGGAGTCGGGAATTACAAATGAATGACCGTTCATTCACACCTTTTGCGACGTACTATCCCGTCTCTGGACGCCCTGACCTTCCGCAATGACGCCAAAGCCCGCCGTAGCCCCACCCGTTGATGACGCCGCCGCCGCACACGCCGAGGCCCAGCGCCGGCGCATCCTCGATGCCGCCCAGAAATGCTTCATCACCCGCGGCTTCCACGCCGGTTCCATCGGCGATATCGCCGCCGAGGCCGAGATCAGCCAAGGGCTGATGTACCGCTATTTCGCCAACAAGCGGACCCTGATCCTGGCCCTGATCGAGCGCCAGCTGCGCCACGACCAGGCCTCGATCAGCGAAATGCCGGCGGCGTCCGATCTGGTCGATGGGCTGCTGGAGTGCTACCGGCAGTGGGCGCGCGGCGCCGTGCTGCCGATCCACGGCAACGCCATCGCCAGCGTGGCGCTGTACGCGGAAATCAACGCCGAAGCGCACCGCGACCCGATGCTGGCCCAGGTACTGCGCACCCACGACAAGCAGACCAGCGCTGCCATCCATGCCTGGCTGCGCCAGCACGATGCGCGCCTGGGCCGGCCGATTGACGAGGAAGCCATCGCCGGGCGCACCCTGCTGCTGCGGCTGCTGGTGGAAGGCCTGGCCATGCGCGCCGTGCGCGACCCGGACCTGCCACCGGCACGCGTGCGCGCCCTGCTGGCCGATGCCATCGGGCGGGTGATGGCGGACTGAGCGCCGCTCGACGTCACTTGGACCGCGTGGCGCTCGGCTTCACCTGTTGGAACGGAGCGCGCTGCAACCAGTCCCGCTGGTGCTTACGCATGCCGCTCCACGTGGACGTCATGAGCTCCCTCGCCTCCGCCGCGGAATAGAGGTAGCTTTCCGCAGGATATCCCGCCGCCTGCATGCACAGCAGGACCTCGCGCATATTGGACTCGATCCACTGATCGGCCATCGCCCCGCCCACCCCGGCATGCTGAATCATCGCGCCGATCAGCGCCCAGGCACGCAGCGTCCCGGTGTGATAGGCGTTCTGCACCCTGGGAAACGCCGAGAAGGCAAGCGTAGTACCCACCAGGAAATCAAAGGTGATCGAGAGCTTCTTCGCCTCGTCCATCGGGCTGCCGTCCGGCCGGGATCTCAGCAGCCAGGTCGCCAGCAGCCGTCCCGCCATTTCATCCGCGTCCGACTCCATGTACAGGCGCATCTTCGAATCGCCTGCCGCCGGCATCAGAGGACGCTCATCCATGTAGAGACTGCCGCAAGTGGCGGTTTCGTACCCGAGATGGCCTCTCACCACATGCGCGAACTCATGCATGAAGATCGCCAGGAATCCACAATGCGCGTAGCGGATGCCTCGATCCCTTCTCTGCTGGCTGGCGGGAATGCGAAAGGTTTCGGAACGCGGCCACTCCATCGTCGCCTCCAGCGTGCCTTCCATGGGGAGCGCGGGCTCCAGCCCCGGAACACTCAGCACCCGATAGGCTGCGACAACGGTCTCCAGAAGGCTGCCTGCCGTGACTGACAGGCCATAGACGGGCTCACCCGGATGTATGGGCCAGGCCATGCCATTGGCGTACGGGGAATCCGTCACGAATCCGCATAGTCTTCCGGGCCGGAAGGCATGGATCGCGCCCCCGAAACCCTGGCGCACGGCAGCGAATGCGGCCTTGACGATCTCCATCCCATCCTGCGCTTTGCCCTCCACCAGGAAAACCGGGGGAAGCACGCTCGTCGCGCTCAGTGGTGCGCAACCACTCACTTTAAGCGTCGCGATGGCGGCCACACGATCACGTTGCTGCAGCGGACCGAACTCGTAGGGGTTCAACGCAGATCGGCGGCCCTTGAAAAGACCGGGCCAGAGTGCATTGGGATTATCTCGTTTCTGCAACAGTCGACTCCTGCAAGGACAGCCCTGTGTCGGGAAAAACCTGACACGAGCCTGCCTCATGCGAACGCATAATAAGAACCCGCACCCTGCCCAGGCAGGCCCGCTTCAAACCCACTTACGATGAAACGGCCGCATCAAGGCTTGGAGAATCTAGATCATGAAGATCACCCCGACAACACTCACGCTTCAGCAGTTCTTCTCGGTGGGAAACGAACAGTTCCTGATACCGGCCTATCAGCGTCGGTACGCCTGGGGGCAGCGCCAGCAACGGGAACTGTTCGACGATATCCGCCTGCTGCCCGCCGCTGATGCACACCTGCTGGGCACTGTGCTGCTGTTGTCGGATACGCACAAGCCCGGCGTGAATCATCTTGAGCTGGTGGACGGCCAACAGCGCGTCACCACCCTCACCATCCTGATGCGCGTGCTTGCACGCAGATACGAAAAGGACGGTGACAAGGAGGCCGCCCAGGAGCTTGAGAAGCTGCTGCATTGTCGAGGCATCGATCGCAAGACCCAGCCCAAGCTTCATCTTGGCGACCTGGATCACTCCGATTACGCGGCCATCATGGATTCGACGGATGTGTCCGAAGTCGATAACGAACGGCTGAAGGGCGCCCATCTCAACTTCACTGCCTGGGTCGAACAGCTGAAGACCGATGAGCTCAACGAGTTCTTCCACAAGCTGCTCAACAACGCCTCCATCATCCGGCTGGATGTGGGCGCGGCGAAGGATGCCTACAAGCTCTTCGAGACCATCAACAACCGCGGCCTGCGCCTGAAGCCAACCGACATCATCAAGAATTTCCTGCTCGGCCACGCCTCATCGCTTTCGCAGGCCACGCTGGACAAGGTGAAGGATGACTGGCGGAAGCTGATTGTGGCCCTCGACGGGCTGGACAGCGACGACTTCTTCCGCCAGTGGCTGGCTGGAAAGCTCCATCGCAAGGTCTCAAAGACCAAGCTGGTGGGCGACTTCAAGTGGTACTACCTGCGCAGCGTGGTCGAGGCCGAATCCATGACCGAGTTTCTCTCTTCGGTCATCAAGGACGAAGAGGACGACGACGAGACGGAGGATGGAATCCTTGTCGCGTCGGACGAGGACGATACAGCGGATGCGGGCCCCAAGTCTGGCAAGGCCCGGAAGGTCAAGCTGATCGCATTCGCGAAAGCCCTTCGGCAATCCGCCGAACTCTATTCGAAGCTGCTCTGGTGCGAGACCGGCTTTGAAAAGCTGGACCGTCATATCGGCAATCTCTGGGATATCAAGGCGTTCCAGGCATTCACCTGGCTGCTGGACATGTTCGGCAGGGACAGCCTCGACGAGAAGGCCAGGATCCGGCTGCTCAGAACGCTGGAGTCCTTCATGATGCGCAGGCATATCTGCGAGAAGCGCTCCAACGAACTTGAGACGATCTTCGCAATGCTGACAGGCCTGGATGACGTCGACTACGAGAAGACCGCCATAGGCATCCTGCGCGAGCACACGCCCGACGACGACGAGTTCAGCGCCGCCTTCGCCGCCTTCCCGTTCGTGCCGGCAGTGATCAATCGTGCCAGGTATGCGCTGCAGGTCCTCGAGTACGATGCGATCGGCCACAAGAACGAGTACTACCTTGCCGACCCGGATGAGCTCGAACTCGAACACATCATTCCCAAGGCTGCAGACAAGGCGAGCACCAAGAAGGAACTTGGCGATTGGCCGAGTTATCTGGGCGATGGATGGAAAACCAAGCACTCCCGGATGCTGCATCGAATCGGCAACATGACGCTCATCGCGGACGAGCTGAATGTGGTGGCGTCGAACAATCCCTTCCAGTCCAAGAAGAAGGAATACGCCAGTTCCAACATCCAGTTGACCCGGGATGTTGCCGGACTGCCGCATTTCAGGTTCAAGCAGGTGGAGGAGCGCTGCCAGCACTTCGCAAGCCGCGCCGTTGTGCTGTGGAAGGTCTGACGCCTGGCCGAGGGTAGATGGCGCCCCGGCCGTCCGCCTGCCCGGGCCCACGCCGCCAATGCTGACTCGGCGGGGGGGGGGGGGGGGGGCGCCCACACCCCCCCCCCCCCCCCCGCCTCGCCGGCACGATACTCGCCCGGTCGACCTTGCCGAGGTTCCTGCAATGGCTGCTCTGCTTGCCCGTACCTGCCTGTCCACGCTGTGCTGCCTGGCCCTGCCCGCCGTGGCCCAGGACGCGTCGTTCCGCTTCGGCGAACAGGCCACCCGCACCGAACAGACCACACAATCCAGCAGCACCCAGACCCGGAACAGCGAAGTGTCCACCTCTGGCGACATCGGGGCCTTGGCCACACAGTCCACCACCCGCGACACCTCCCAGTCCGAAATTCGCAGTGAAAGCAAGGCGGTTGATGTAGACGTCGGCGTTGGCCGCCACGACCGTGACGATGATCGGGGGCATGACCGCCGTCGCAGTCGAGATATCCGCGACAGTGACCTGTTCGGACGCTGGACGCTGGGCGAGGAGAATGGCAGTACCTGCACCATCGAACTGCGTAACAGCGAATGGTTCGGTGGCTATGGCGCCTATGTGCCCGCCGGCTGCCCGGACGGCTTCTTCTCTGCCAATCGCTGGGTGCTGTCCGGTGACCAGCTGCTTCTGACCGACACCAGCAACACCGTGTTCGGGCGCTTCAGCTTCTCCGGTGGTGGTCGATGGTCAGGGTCGCGCGAATCCGACGGCGCGCGCTTGTATCTGAACCCCGCCGGGCGCTGACGCCTCGTACCTGCACGCCTTGGGCACGGGCGGGCGCGGAAGATGATCCGCTCCGCCCATTACCGCCTGCGCGATGTCCGCCCCCACCGGTTCCCGTCTTGTCATCTATGCGGCCCTCGCCGGCAACCTGGCCATCGCCGTGGCCAAGTTCATCGCCGCAGGCATCTCCGGCAGTTCGGCCATGCTCAGCGAGGGCGTGCATTCGCTGGTCGACACCCTCAACGAACTGCTGCTGCTCTACGGCCTGCGGCGTGCCGGCAAAGCCCCCGATCCGGTGCATCCCTTCGGCTATGGGCGCGAACTCTACTTCTGGAGCTTCATCGTCGCCCTGCTGGTGTTTGCAGCAGGCGCGGGCGTTTCGGCCTACGAAGGCATCCAGCACATCCGCAACCCACAGCCCGCCAGCAACCACGCACTGAGCTACAGCGTGCTGGGCATCTCCTTCCTGTTCGAGGGCGCCTCGTGGTGGGTGGCGCTGCGCGAGTTCCGGCGCACCAAGGGCACGCTCGGCTATTTTGAAGCCTTCCGCCGCAGCAAGGACCCGTCCACCTTCACCGTGCTGCTGGAAGACAGCGCCGCCCTGCTCGGCCTCGGCTTCGCCCTGATCGGCCTGCTCGCCGCGCAGTGGCTGGACATGCCGATCCTCGACGGCGTGGCCTCGCTGTGCATTGCCGCCGTGCTGGCTGTAACGGCCTTCCTGCTGGCGCGGGAAACCAAGGGACTGCTGGTGGGCGAGCCCGCGCACCCAGCGGTGGCCGAGCGCATCCTGGCCGTGGCCGAAACCGATCCTGACCTGCGCAGCGCCAACGGCGTGACCACCCTGCAGATGGGCCCGCAGCAGGTCGTGGCGATGCTCAGCGCCGAGTTCGAGGATGACCGCCGTACCCCGCAGATCGAGGCCTGCATCACCCGCATCGAGGCGGCAGTGAAGCGTGAGTACCCCGAGCTGGTGGCCCTGTTCGTGAAGCCGCAGGCGCCGGAGGTCTACGCCGCCCGGCGCGCCGCGTTGGCGTCGCGTTCCGATCAGCCGTGAGCCGACATCGGTAGCGGCTTCACCCGGCAGCGGTCACACTGACCAGTGTTCCCGCAGAACCTGCCCCTGCCATGCTGGATGGATTGCCGCCGCACTGGAAGATTCTCCCCCGCCGCTTCTACCAGCGCCCCTCCACCGAGGTTGCGCCGGAGCTGCTCAACAAGCTGCTGGTGCGCGACGATGGACGCGCGGCCCGCATCGTCGAGGTCGAAGCCTACGCCGGCAGCGTGGACCCGGCCGCGCATTCCTACCGTGGGCCGACCCCGCGCACCGCCAGCATGTTCGGCGAAGCCGGGCACCTGTACGTCTACTTCACCTATGGCATGCACTGGGGCAGCAATGTGGTGTGTGGCGAGATCGGCGAAGGGGTGGCCGTGCTGCTGCGTGCCGCCGAGCCGCTGGCCGGGCTGGAGTACATGCGCGAATTGCGCCCGGCTGCCAGGCGCGACCACGATCTGGCCAGCGGCCCGGGCAAACTCTCCCAGGCGTTCGGGCTGGACCGCCGCTTCGACGGTGCCGATCTGGTGACCGGCAACCAGGGCATCGTCATCGCCAGCGATGGCACCGCACCCCCGCTCGACCCGGTGGTCGGCCCGCGCATCGGCATCACGCGCGCCGTGGAGTTTCCGTGGCGCTGGCACGTTCGCGACCACCGTCACGTTTCAGTGCGTCCACCCCGCTCGCCGCGCAAGCGCTGACCGCGCTGCCTCACGTTGGCATCACCCGGTGATGGCGATACATAACGCGCTACGCACTAGCGTAGTGCCTGACAGCCGCCGAAGCCGCCCTCGCCACCCAGCCCTGAAAAGCGCCATGGACGAAGCCGAACGACTGCTTGAACTTGACCGGCTGCACCTGCTGGACACCCCGCCGGAACCCGTGTTTGACGCCATCGTGGCCGCTGCACGTGCTGCCACCGGCATGACCATGGCGCTGATTTCGGTGGTGGCCGACGAGCGCCAGTGGTTCAAGGCCAACATCGGGCTGGACGGGGTCAGCGAGACCGCCCGCGAAATCTCGTTCTGCACGCACGCCATCCAGCAGGATGCGCTGTTCGAGATTCCAGACGCCCGCCAGGACCCGCGCTTCGCCAGCAATCCGCTGGTCACCGGCGGCCCCCGCATCCGCCACTACGCCGGCATCTCGCTGGGCTCGGCGCACGGTGCGCGTATCGGCACGCTGTGCCTGCTCGACCCGATGCCCGGCGTGCTGTCGCCGTCGCAACGCGAACTGATGGTGCACCTGGCCCGGGTCACCACCCAGGTGCTGGAACAGCGCAGCACGCTGATGGCGCAGGTCGGCCAGGCCAAGGCCCTGCACCGCGAACTGAAGCGCAGCGAGGATTTCCTGGAACGCACCAACCGCGCCGCGCGGGTGGGCGGCTGGGAACTGGACCTGGCCAGCAACGAGGTGCGCTGGACCCGCGAGACCAAGCTGATCCACGGCGTGCGCAGCACCTTTGAACCCACACTGGAAAGTGCGCTGTCGTTCTATCGCGAAGACAGCCGCAACATCATCCGCACCGCCGTGCAGCGCTGCATCGACGAAGGCACCTCCTGGGAAGTGCAGCTACCCATGACCACCGCCGACGGCCGCGACATCTGGACGCGCGTGGTCGGCGGCCGGCAGCAGGTGGATGGGCGCCCGCGGCTGGTCGGGGCCATCCAGGACATCACCGAAGAGCGCGCCGCACTGGATGCGCTGGAAGCCAGCGAAACCCGCTACCGGCGTTTGTTCCACTACAGCCTGGGGCTGATCTGCACGCACACGCTGGAAGGCGTGCTGACCTCGGTGAATCCGGCGGCGGTGCAATCACTGGGCTTCGATGAGAGCTACATGATCGGGCGCAGCCTGTGCGACCTGATGCCGCCGGAGAAGCACGCTGCGTTCAAGGCGTATCTTGCACGCATCGCGGTCAACCACACCGATGCCGGCGTGATCGAACTGATCGCCGCCGATGGCACCCGCCACTTCTGGGCGTACCACAACGTGCTCGACAGCGAGGCCAGCCCACCCTACGTGCTGGGCCATGCGCAGGACGTTACCGCGCTGCGCATGCAGGAACAGCAGCTGCGCGAGATGTCCTTCAAGGACCCGCTCACCCAGAGCTACAACCGCCGCTTCCTGCCACGCCTGGACGAGCTGGCGGACCAGCCCTGGGCCTGCCTGATGTTCGACCTCGATCACTTCAAGCAGATCAACGACACCCAGGGCCATGCGCGCGGCGATACCGTGCTGGTGGAGTTCGCCGCCTTCCTGCGCTCGCCGCTGGGTACGGCGGAGAACGTGGTGCGGATGGGCGGCGACGAGTTCATGGTGGTGTTGATCACCCCGGACACGGGGCGGCTGGCGGTGCTGGAACAGTGGTATCTGCAACATGCCGCGCAGTCGCCGACGCCGTTCTCACTCGGTGCGACGCACCACACGCCCGGCGAATCGGTGGGCGATACCCTGCAGCGTGCCGACAGCCGGTTGTATCGCGAACGCGCACGCGTGCGCAGGCATCCGCGGCCGGCGTCCTGACGGGCTACATCCCTTACGCGGCATCGCACGCAATGTCGTGATTGGCACGCCTCGATCATCCGCTGCGCGGGTGCATCCACATTCCAATAATTTCGAACTTTCCAACTATTCTCATTGGCAGCCAAGGCGCTGCATGCAAATCATATCGAGCCACCGACAACGGGTGGCACGGGCTTGCAATCCCGTTTGACTAATGTTGTTTACGCTTGCCTGTCGGCGTCGTCCATTCCCTCTGGATGGCGCCGGCAGGCACTCTGTCCGCGCATCTATGGCGGGCGGTACGTGGGGGCCTCGTGCCCGCCGGAGCTTTGGCAACGTTAGTCGCCGGTATTGCAACCACGCACCGTCCGCCACCCTTGCTGTCAAGCAGGGTGGCTCCTTCGCGTAACGCATAAGGAAACCGCCATGAGCGCCGACCGCTACCCGTACCTGTTCGCCACCCTCGGTGATGTCGCCAGCCAACTGCCCGACACCCTCGCCGAGCCGCTGGAAACCACCCTCGCTGCCAACCCCGCCGCCAACGGCATCACCCTGCTGGGCTGCCTGCAACGCATCCGCGACGTGGAAGCGGCCGACGGCCAGCCATTGCAGCGCAAGGGGCGCGCACCGGGGCAATGCCTGGCGCTGGCGCGCATCAACCGCGCCAACGCCGGGCTCACCGTGCTGCTGGAGCTGCTGCATGCCAGCGAGCGCGTGCGCGTGGATGGCGAAGAGGCGCAACAGGTGGGCAACGACGTACGCGAGGGCCTGCTGCTGGCGTGCAGGGGCCTGTCTGAATATGTGGACACGCAGGTCTACGCGGCCTGAGCGATGGCGCCGGGCACGGCCCGGCGCTACCCACAGTCGCGCATCGCGTCATTCCGCGGCCAGCGCCTGGATCGGGTCCAGCTGCGCCGCGCTGCGCGCCGGAAAGTAGCCGAAGCCGAGCCCGATCGCCGACGAGCACGCCAGGGCGGCCAGCACCGGCCCCGCAGTGAACAGGAACGGCACGCCCAGCGACAGCAGGCTGGACAACGCCCCCACCGCGAACGCGAACAGCACGCCCAGCACGCCACCGAACAGGCAGATCAGCACCGCCTCGATCAGGAACTGGCGCAGGATGTCGCCCTGGCGCGCGCCCACCGCCAGCCGCACGCCGATCTCGCGCACACGTTCCTTCACCGACACCAGCATGATGTTCATCACCCCCACCCCGCCCACCACCAGCGCCACCGCCGCGATGGCGGACACCAGCGCGGCCATGGTCTGGCTGGACTTCATCACCGCCTTGCGGATCTGGTCGGCGTTGTAGATGAAGAAGTCGCGGCGCCCATGCAGGCGTTGCAGCTCGGCCCCCAGCGATGCCTCTGCGGCGTTGGTCGGTACGTTGTCGCGCACGCGCACGGTGATGCTCTCCAGGCGTTGGCTGCCCAGCAGCCGCGAGGCGGCCGAGGTGTACGGCACGTAGACCGTGGGCGTTGCGCCGCCGGCAAAGGCATTCGCCCCCACCACACCGATCACCTCCACCGGCATGCCGCCCAGCAGCACCGTGCTGCCGATCGGGTTACCGGCGAACAATGCCTTCGCAGCCTTCTGGTCGACCACGCCCACGGCGCGATGTGCGTCCACTTCGTCAGCGCTGAAGAAGCGACCGGCCTTCAGCCGCAGCCCGCGCACGCGCGGCAGATCCGCGCCGACGCCCAGCACCTGGGTATTGGCGCGACGGCTGCCCTGCAACGCCGCCACCGATCCGCTCAGGTTGGGGCTGACACTGTCCACGTAACTCAATGCGGCCAGATGGTCGGCGTCGCCCACCACCAACGTCTCGATCTCCGCCGAGCGCGGGTCGCCGAAATCGGCGCCGGGGTAGATCTCCAGCGTGCTGGCGCCGAGCTCGTTGATCTGCGACTCGACCTGGGCCTGCGCGCCCTTGCCCAGCGCCACCACGGTCACCACCGCAGCAACGCCGATGATGATGCCGAGCATGGTCAGCAACGTGCGCAGGCGATGGGCAAGCATTGAACGCACGGCCATCCGCGCCGCTTCGCGCACTGCATCGATCCGGGCGCGGCGTTCGGCAATCGGCGCAGCTCTGTGCTCGGATGCACGTGCGGAGTGCGCGGCCTGTGGCCGGTGTTCGCCCCGGTCGGCCACCACCTGGCCATCGGCGATCTCGATCACCCGCGCGGCATTGGCAGCAATCGCCGCGTCGTGCGTCACCAATATCACCGTATGGCCCTGTGCATGCAGGCGCTTCAGCTCGGCCATCACCTGCTGGCCACTGGCATGGTCCAGCGCGCCGGTCGGCTCATCGGCCAGCACGATGGCGCCGCCGTTCATCAGCGAGCGCGCGATGGACACGCGTTGCTGCTGGCCGCCGGACAGCTGGCTCGGCCGGTTCGCGGTACGCTCGCCCAGCCCCAGCGCTTCCAGCAGCGTGCGTGCGCGGGCATTACGGGCGTCGGCATCCACGCCGGCATACACCGCCGGCAGCGCCACGTTCTCGGTGGCGCTGAGGTTCTCCATCAGGTTGTAGCGCTGGAAGATGAAACCGAAATGCTCGCGGCGCAGCCGCGCCAGCGCATCCGGCGCCATCTGCTCGGTGGCCTCGCCGTTCACCCGGTAGCTGCCCTCGGTCGGCCGGTCGAGGCAGCCGAGGATGTTCATCAGCGTGGATTTTCCCGATCCCGACGGGCCGATGATGGCAATGAACTCGCCGGCATCGATGCGCAGCGAGACGTCCTTCAGCACCACCACTTCACCGGCGGCGGAGCGATAGGCGCGCGACACCGCGCGCAGTTCCAGCAGTGCGTCGGCCATGCTCACATTCCCAGCAGGCTGGTCGGCTCGGCATCAGCGCCGCTGGGCGCCTGGCCGACCACCACGTTCTCGCCCTCGCGCAGGCCGGTCAGGATCTGCACGGCAGTGGCGGTACGAAGGCCGGTGGTTACCGCACGTTCGTGCACGCGCCCCTTGGCATCGACCACCTGCACGGTGGCGCGGTGGCCCTGTGTATCGTCCGACTCGGTCAGCGCCGTCAGCGGCACCTGCAACGCGTTGGCCACCCGCGCCAGCTGCAGGGTCACCTTCACCGTCATCGACGGCTTCAACGCCAGGCCCGGGTTGGCCACATCGAACAGGCCGGCGTAGTACACCGCCTTCGGCGTCTGTGCAGCGCCGCCCGCACTGCCGGTGGCCGCCTCGGCAATCGAGGACGGCGCCGGTTCCAGCTGCTGCAGGTGGGATTCATAGCGGCGTCCGCTCGGCCCCAGTGTCGAGAACCACAGCGGCTGCCCCGGCGCCACCAGTTCCACATCGGCCTCGGCGATCTCGGCACGCACCGTCATCGTGTCCATCTGCGCCAGCATCACGATGGTCGGCGTGGTCTGCATCGAGTTCAGCGTCTGCCCGGCCTTGGTGACAATCGCCACGATGTAGCCGTCAGTGGGCGAAACGATGCGGGTGTAGCCCAGGTTGATCCGCGCGGTTTCCACCTGGGTCAGCGCCTGGTCGATCTGCGCCTGCAGCGCGGCCACGTCGGCACGGGCGGCATCGCGGGCCACCCGTGCGGTTTCAAAACCTTCCTGCGAGACCAGCCGCGACGCCACCAGCTGCGACTGCCGCTCGAACACTCGGCTGGCCTGCACGTAGCGGGCCTGGCTGGCGGTGTGCTGGGCACGCAGCGTGCTGGTGGCGGCCTCGGCGCTGCGCAGCGCGATGCGCTGTGGCTGCGAATCCACCTCGGCGATCAGGTCGCCGGCCTGCACGCGCTGGCCCAGCACCACATGCAGGCGCTTGACCTGCCCGGACACCTGCGCACCTACCGCCACCAGCTCCTTGGGATTGACCCGGCCCACCGCCTGCACGGTCTTTTCCAGATCAGCCACCCGGGCCGGCGCGGTGATCAGCGCGGTCTCGTCGCCCTCGGCGAGTACCCACGCGGCGGCGCCGGCAGCCAACGCGGCCACGGCGGCAACACTGATCCAGGTCCTGCGGTTGCTCATCGAAACGCCCGGCTGCACGCAGTCGCCCGGTGCGACCGCTGAGCCCCCAGTCTGCTGGCCACGTGTGGACGTCTTCTGCAGCCAGCATGGAGATTGCGTGGAGATGGCGCCACCGTTCAGGCAGGCGGCCCGCAACTGAACGTGGCGGGGCGTGTCCATGAAATCTCGACACAATCTCGACCGAGTCTCCATCAACGGCCGCTAACCTCGTCGGCCTCGCCGACTGGCCGCCACCGCACGCTGCGCATCACGCAATGAAACACGCTCCCCGTACCCGCCAGCCGCCGCTGGTGCTGATTGCCGAGGATGAAGGCGAGATCGCCGACATCCTGGGCGCCTACCTGGACCGCTCCGGCCTGCGCAGCGCCCGTGCCGCCGACGGCGAGGCCGCCCTCGCCGCCCACCGCCAGCTGCGCCCGGACCTGGTGCTGCTGGACGTGCAGATGCCCCGCCTGGATGGCTGGCAGGTGCTGAGCGAACTGCGCCGGCGGGGCAACACCCCGGTGATCATGCTCACTGCACTCGACCAGGACGTGGACAAGCTGACCGGACTGCGCGTGGGCGCCGACGACTACGTGGCCAAGCCGTTCAATCCGGCCGAGATCGTGGCACGCATCCAGGCCGTGCTGCGCCGCAGTGCCAGGACGGTGACCGAAGAACCCAATGGGCTGATCCGGCAGGGGCCGTTCGAGATCGACCTGCGCAGCCACGACGTGACCGTGCGCAGCGGCGACCAGGCGCATGCAATGGCCTTCACCCTCACCGAGTTCCGCCTGCTGGTGCACATGGCCCGCGCACCGCGGCAGGTGCATGCGCGGGTGGACCTGCTGCACGCCTGCCTGCCCGAGGGCGATACCCAGGAACGCACCGTCGACAGCCATGTCAGCAAACTGCGGCGCAAGCTGGAGGAGGTGGGCGTGATCGGCATTCCCGCCACCATCCGCGGCGTCGGCTACCGCTTCCTGGACTGAATGATGAACCCCAAAGGCAAGAGCATCGGACGCCAGATCACGCTGTCCATCACCGTCGCCTCGCTGTGCTCGACGGTGCTGTCGATCAGCGGCTTCTACCTGTTCTATTACCTGATGGAGGTGTTCTATCCGCGCTGGTATGACCAGCCGGAAACCATCATGCCGTCCGGCCTGGAATGGCTGTGGATCGGCCTGACCGCCAGCGTGGTCGTCATCTTCGCTACGCTGGTCGCCTCGCGCCTGACCCGGCGCATCATCACCCCGTTGAACTCGGTGGCCGAGAGCCTGCGAAGGGTGGCCGGCGGCGATCTGGACGCGCGTGCACGCGGCGGTGATACCACCATGGCTGAAGCGGCCACGCTGGTCAGCGATTTCAACTCGATGGCCGAGCGCCTCAGCCGCATGTCCGAGAACCGGGTGTTCTGGAACGCGGCAATCGCCCACGAACTGCGTACGCCGATGACCATCCTGCGCGGCCGCCTGCAGGGAATCGCCGAAGGCGTGTTCGAGCCGGGGCCGGAACAGTTCAACAGCATGCTCACCCAGCTCGAGGGCCTGACCCGCATCATCGAGGACCTGCGCGTGGTCAGCCTCGCCGAGAGCGGCCACCTGGACCTGCGGCTGCAACGCAGCGATGTCAGCGTGCAGGTGGCGGCGGTGGTCGAAGCCATGTCCGAGGCACTCACCGAAAGCAGCTTCTCGGTGACACTGGAGGCGCGTCCGGCACTGGCCGATTGTGATCCGGCGCGCATCCGCCAGGCGGTGCTGGCGTTGCTGGAGAACGCACGCCGCCATGCCATTCCCTGCCCGCTGCGGGTGCGCGTCACGCTGGCCGAAGGCCATTGCACTGTAGCCGTGGAAGACAGCGGTCCTGGTGTTCCGGATGAACTGCGCGACAGCATCTTCGAAGCGTTCCAGCGCACCGACGTCTCACGTTCACGGCAGAGCGGTGGCTCCGGGCTGGGCCTGGCGGTGGTGCGCGCGATTGCCGTGGCCCATCACGGAACGGCGCGCTGCCGCGCCACCGAGCGTGGCGGTAGTTCATTCGAACTGCGCTGGCCGGTGCACGCGCGGCGCTGAAGCTCGGGTAGCGGCCCACCTTGGCGGGCACCACGCCCTCCGCTGAACACCGCGATTTTCTCCACGCAACCTCCATCGTCTCTCCATGCCCGCTCCAAACGGCTGCCGATACTGGGCATGACCGGGGAGATGGCAGGCATCCATCCCCTGCCCTGTCCTGTCTCCGTCCCCTCCAGGCATCCCGATGAAACACCCCCACGATCCGGCGGCTGCCGCCGGCAGCATCGGCCAGCAGAATGCGGCCGCCACCCTGAAAGCGATCCTGCGCACCTATCCCTGGCAGCTCACCGGTACGTTCTCGCTGGTCGCGCTGGAGAACGCGCTGCTGCTGGCCTACCCCCTGTTTGCCGGCTTCGCGGTGGACGCGATCATCCGCGGCGACATCGGCCACGCCCTCTCCTATGCCGGCGTGGTGCTGTTGTTCTGGCTGGTCGGTGCCGCCCGCCGTGCGGTGGATACGCGCACCTTCACCCGCATCTATGCCGACCTGGCAGTGAATGTGGTGCAGGCGCAGCGGCGTCTCGGCCAGGCGACCTCCACCTCCGCCGCACGCGTGGTGCTGGCGCGCGAATTCGTCGACTTCTTCGAGAAGCACGTGCCGATCATCGCAACTGCGCTGGTGTCGATGTTCGGCGCGGCCGCGATGCTGCTGGCGATCGAACCCCTGGTCGGCGCCGCCAGTCTGGTCGCCCTGCTGGGCGCGCTGTTACTGCTGCCGTCGTTCGCGCGCCGCAACGAGCAGCTGCATGGGCGCCTGAACAACCGGCTGGAACATGAGATCCGCCTGGTCGACCGGGTCAGCCCCTCGGTGCTGCGCCGTCACTACACCACGCTGTCGCGGCTGCGCATCCTGTTGTCAGACCGCGAAGCCGGCGCCTTCGTGGTGGTCGGTGCAGCGGCCGCGGTGCTGTTCGCGCTGACCATCGGCCGCCTCGCCACCACCGACGGGGTGACCCCGGGCCATGTGTATGCGGTGATGACCTACCTGTGGACGTTTGTCGGCAGCCTGGATGATGCGCCGTCGATGGTAGACCAGCTTGCGCGGCTGAAGGACATCGGCCGCCGGGTCAGCCCGGGCATGGAGGATGCGGAGCCTGACCGGTAGCTGCCCATCAGGAATGAGCGTTAGCCAGAGGCCACCGTGCGCCCGCACATTGCCAATGCTCCGATGATCAATGCTTCCATGCTGCGGTCGAACTCGGCCTGCTGTGCCTTCCGATCCAAGGTCCGACGCGTGGCATCCACCAGCGCATGCCGGGAATACACGGTGTCGGCCAGCGCCACGGCGTGATAGGCCACGGTCGACAGCAGCCATGCCGCCTGTTCCAGCGGCAGGCCATGCACGCGACTGAATTCGGCATGGTGGCGCTGGATACGCGCCAGCATCTCCGGCGTCTTCGCGCCGTGGCTGACCAGGAACGCGGCCAGGCCCGGATTATCATCCACCAGCGCCCGCAATGAGCGCTGAAACGCACGCAGATCCTCCACGATGCTGCGCTGCCCAGCGGCATCCAGCGCCGGTGCCTGCCAACGCTCGAAGATCGCCTCGGCCACCAGCTCGCGCAGTGCCGCCAGATTCGCCACATGCTTGTACAGCGCGATATGGCTGACACCGAGTGCCGCCGCCACGCCGACGAAGCTCAGTCCCGGCAGCGTCATGGCAATGCCGGCGTCGGCGATGCGCTCGCGGGTGATGCTGGGCGGTCGTCCACGGGCAGCGGTCTTTTTTGGTGCAGCCATGCGGTAACGGTTCCTGCGTGATGCGCGGGCAAGGGCTGTCATGGTGGTCCGCCGCCACGCAGTGGTCAACGCGTCGCGTGTCGTTCGGACAGGCCCGGGTTGCGGTGCGATCAATTTAGTTTACTATGATGTAACTAATTCGCATCTGCAGTGCCCAGGATCGTTGTCGATGTCCGCGTCCCCCACTTCAATCACCCCGGCCGGGCCGCTGCGCAGCGCCGACCATGATCGCGGCCTGCAGGCGCTGCAGGTCCAGGTGGTCGCGGTTGTGCAGCCGTGCGCCAGCCTGCTGCGCCTCCTGGTCCAGCTACCGGAACACGCAGAACTTGCACCTTGGCAGCGTGCCAACACCGCGGTGCGCATCCAGCTGGGCGCCGGGTTCGGCGATGTATCACGGATCTATACCGTGCGCAGCGTCGATGCCGCCACTCGCCAGTTCACCCTGGACGTAGTGCTGCACGAGGCGCCGGGGCCGATGCTGGCGTGGGTACGTGCGCTGCGCCCCGGTGATGCCTTCGATCTGACCGGGCCGCGCCCCCATCTCCAGATGCCGCAGCGCGAAGGCGCCTGCGCGCTGCTGTTCGCAGACCAGAGCGCCATCCCAGCCCTGTTTGCCCTGCTGCAGCAGTGGCCTGTCGGTCAGCGTGCGCAGGCCTGGGTCAGCTCGGAGGATGCTTTCCCGGTAGACGAGCTGCCGCACCCCGACGGTGTCTGCGTGCATCGCCTTGCCACCGGTGACGCACCCTTGCTGCAGCACGCGCGCCAACAGCAGCCGCAGCCTGGCAGCACGGTCTGGGCAGCCGGCGAGCGCGAGGAAATGCGCGCCCTGCGCCGCCACTTCATCGAAACGGTCGGCCTGCCACGCACCGATGTTGCCGTTGCCGGCTACTGGAAGCGTGGCGAGACCACCACCGAAACCGACCGGCGTCGCCGCCGCAACTACGAGCGCGTGCTGGCGCGCGGCGGTGGCCTGCAGGACCTCGACGACCTCGCCGACGATATCTGATCCACACGACAGCATCCGCGCCACGCGCTTCGTTCCACCCAGCCACAGATCGCCCACGCACCTCGCGTGCAGCACTGCCCCAGCGGCAGCGCCGTGCCCTCTGCCAGCCATTCCACAGCCCGCGTCGTCCTGCCCCTGCAGGTCACCGACGGCGCCGTGCTGGCCGATCGCACGACCCACCACACGAGAACCGCCATGTCCCTCCCCCTGCGAACCCTGCCTCTCCCACGCCGCTCCGCGCTGTCCGTGGCCGCACGTGCAGCGTTGCTGCCCCCCCTGTTGATCGCCATCGCCGCCCACGCCAACGATGCACCCGATGGCGCCCGCCAGTTGCCCACCGTGAACGTGCGCGCCGACAAGACCGCACCCACCGATGCCTATGCGGGTGGACAGCTCACGCGCGGCAGCCGCGTCGGCCTGCTCGGCGAGCTCGACTTCATGGACACGCCGTTCAACACCACCCGCTACACCGCCGAATTCATCGACAACATCCAGGCGCCGGACCTGGTACGGGTCATCGCGCTGACCGACCCCAGCGTCTACAGCAGTGGCTCCAGTGGTGGCATCACCGACTACTTCAACATCCGCGGTTTCGGTGTCGCCTCGTCGGATATCGGATTCGGTGGCCTCTACGGGCTGATTCCCTACTACCGCGTCACCCCGGAACTGGCCGAGAGCATCGAGGTGCTGAAGGGCCCCTCCGCGCTGCTCAACGGCATGCCGCCGGGCGGCTCGGTGGGCGGTGCGGTGAACCTGGTGCCCAAGCGCGCTGGCGACACGCCGTTGGCCCGCTTCACTGCCAGCTACGGCAGCGACGCGAAGTGGGGCGGTCATCTGGATGTCGGCCGCCGCTTCGGCGCGGGCAAGCAGTTCGGCGTGCGCCTCAATGCCGTGCACCGCGACGGCGACACCGCCACCGACCACCAGCAGCACAAGACGCAGCTGGCCTCGCTCGGCCTGGACTGGCGTGGTGAGCGCTCGCAGGTGTCGCTGGACCTGTTCAGCAGCCGCGACCATGTGGATGGCCTCAACCGTGGCGTGTCGCTGTCGCCCGGCCTGGCCGTGCCCCGCCCGCCGAAGGCCAGCACCCTGTTCGCACCGGACTGGACCTTCAGTACCGTCAAGGACCAGGCCGCCGCGCTGCGCTGGTCGTTCGACATCAACGACCACCTGCAGGCGCACGCCAGTTACGGCCACGGCCACACCGATTTCGACTCCATCGCCAGCGCCACCACGCTGATCACCAACACAGCCGGCGACTTCCGCAACAACTTCGCGCACCAGCGCTTCATCTACAGCAAGGACACCGCCGAAGCCGGCCTCTCGGCACAGTTCCACACCGGTGCTGTCGATCACGCGGTGGCGATCAGTGCGGCGTGGTACCAGCACGACCAGAAATTCGGCTTCAAACGCAACCTGCTGGCCAGGGATTGGGTGACCAACATCTACAACCCGCAGTGGGGCCCGGCCATTGATCGAAGCTTCAGTGACGCGTCGCTGCCGAAGACCGCGGAAGTGCGCACCACCAGCGTGGGTATCGCCGATACGCTGTCCTTCATCGATGATCGCGTACAGCTGACCCTGGGCGTCCGTCACCAGACCGTACTCAGCGATACCTTCGATGGCAGCACCGGCAAGCGCACCGCACGCTATGACGCCAGTGCCAACACTCCAGCCGGTGCGCTGCTGTTCAAGGCCAGCGATCGCCTGTCGCTGTATGCCAATTACATCGAAGGCCTGAGCCAAGGCAGCACCGCCCCGGCCGCCGCCGCCAACGCTGGCGACGTGTTTCCGCCGTACAAGACGCGCCAGCGCGAGGTCGGCGCCAAGGTTGACTTCGGTCGCCTGGCCAGTGTGCTGAGCGTATACGAGATCGAGAAGCCCGGCGCCTACACCGACCCGTCCACCAACGTGTTCTCGTTCGGCGGCCAGCAACGCAACCGTGGCGTGGAATGGACCGTGTTCGGCCAGGCCACCGAACAGCTGCGCGTGCTCGGCGGCATCGGCTGGCTGCAGCCGAAGCTGACCCGCACCCAGGGCGGCATCAACCAGGGCCGCCTGGCCACCGCCACCCCGCAGTGGCAGGGCAAGCTGGGCGTGGAATGGGATGTGCCCGCCGTGGCCGGCCTCACCCTCACCGGCAATGCAGTCAGCCTGTCCAAGGGCTACATCAACGCAGACAACAGCCAGTGGGTGGCGGGCCGCACCGTGTTCGACCTCGGTGCCCGCTACGCGCTGCAGGCCGCTGGTCGCCCGCTGGTGCTGCGTGCCACCGTGCAGAACCTCACCAACAAGGCGTACTGGGCCGGCAGCCTTGGCTCCGGGCTGGGCACGCCGCGCACCGCCCTGCTGTCGGCCACCGTCGATTTCTGATGCCTGATACACGAGCGCCCCGCCATCGCGCAGGGCGCCCCGGAGAACTGATGTGAGCGTTTCCCGTACCGCTTCCGTGCTGGCCTGGCTGCCGCTGGTCTCACGTATCCTCGCCGCGCTGTTCGGTGGCTATGCCTTGGCTGCGCTGTGCAGCATCGCCGCACTGGCGCTGCCCATCGATGGCCGCCAGGCCGTGTTCAGCGGCATGCTTGCCAGCTTCCTGCTGTATGCCGGCGCCGTGGCCTGGGTATTCGCAGTGCGCTCGGCATGGCGTGCGTGGCTGGGCCTGGTCATGACCGCGTTGCCGCTGTGGTTGATCGCACAAACGGTTGGCGACGGAGGCGGGGCATGAGCCAGGTCGATCGCTCCCCGAAGCCACGCGGTATCCGCCAGACCATGTCCGACCTGCATATCTGGGTGGGGCTGCTGGCCGGCTGGATCCTGTACGCGATGTTCCTCACCGGCACCGCCAGCTACTTCCGCGACGAGCTCTCGCGCTACACCCGCCCGGAGATCGCCACACCGTCTACGTTGCCGGACGCGGCTGCGGTCGCGCAGCGTACCGTCACCGCGATCATGGCCGACACGCCTGCAGCCAGCCAGATCAACCTCAGCCTGCCCAGCCAGCGCATGCCATGGGTGTCGGCGATGTGGGCCAGCCCGGGCGGACGCGGCCGCCACGGTTTCGACTCGGGCCTGTTCGATGCCAGCACCGGTGCACCGCTGCAGGCCCGCGATACGGGTGGCGGCGACTTCTTCTACGCCTTCCACTTCAACCTGCACTACATGCCGGCCATGTGGGGCCGCTGGATCGTTGGCCTGTGTGCGATGTTCATGCTGGTGGCCATCGTCAGCGGCGTGATCACCCACAAGAAGATCTTCGCCGACTTCTTCACCTTTCGCTGGGGCAAGGGCCAGCGCTCGTGGCTGGACGGTCACGCCGCGGTCTCGGTGCTCGGGCTGCCCTTCCATTTCATGATCACCTGGAGCGGGCTGGTGATGCTGGCGGTGCTGTACATGCCGTGGGGCCTGGCCAAACTGCCGGACAAACGCCAGCAGGCCGAAGTGATCAGCGAGATGCGCCTGTTCCTGCCGCCGCAGAAGGCAGCAGGCCCCCCTGCTCCGCTCACCCACGTCGGTGCGCTGGTGCAACAGGCCGAGCAGCGCTGGGGCACTGGCGCTGCAGGCAGCGTGCAGGTGCAGAATCCCGGCGACGAGAACGCACGCGTGGCCGTGGTGCGCGCGCAGTCCAGCCGTGTTTCCACCACCCCGAACTACCTGCTGTTCGACGGCAGCGATGGGCAGCTGCTGCAGATCAAGGAACACTCAGGCGTCGCCGCCGATACCCAGGGCGTGCTGTATGGCCTGCACCTGGGCCGCTTCGCCGATGCCGCCCTGCGCTGGCTGTACTTCATCGTCAGCCTGGCCGGCACCGCCATGGTCGGCACCGGGCTGGTCCTGTGGACGGTCAAGCGACGCGCGCAGCTGCCCGATCCGCAACGGCCCTACTTCGGTTTCCGCCTGGTCGAGCGGCTCAACATCGCCACCGTCGCCGGCCTGTCGGTGGCGATGGCCGCCTACCTGTGGGCCAACCGCCTGCTGCCCGTCACCATGGACAGTCGCGCGGCCTGGGAGGTGCATCTGTTCTTCCTGGCCTGGGCGGCCATGTTCGTGCACGCCACGCTGCGTACACCGAAGCGCGCGTGGATCGAACAGTTCCTGCTGGCGGCACTGCTGCTGGCGCTGTTGCCAGTACTGACTGCGATGACCACCTCGCACCCACTGTGGCACGCGCTGGCGATGGGCGATTGGGCGTTTGCCGGGACCGACCTGACCCTGCTGGCATTGGCCGCCCTGCACTCATTGCTGGCTTGGCGCACCTGGCGGCATGCGCCAAAGGCGAAGCGCGCACGGCCGTCTGCAGCGTCACGCAATGCGGTACCGGAGGCCGGCGCATGATCCACCTCATTCTATTCGTGTTGTCAGTGGCGGCGTTCGCCTGCCTTGCACTGTCAATGGAACGCCATCAGCGGGACGTGGTGCGCCGCGTGCTGAGCGCGCAAGCGACCCAGCAGCTGCGGGCCATGGGGTGGGCGCTGCTGGTGTTCAGCACCGTATTCGCGATGCGCGGGCTGGGGGTGGGATCTGGTCTGGCCGCACTATCCGGCCACACCAGCGTGGCCGCCGGCGTAGTGGTGTTGGCGATGGTGGCGCATGCACGACGGTATCGGTAGATGCCCACCAGACTAGTTTGGAATTGCTTCGGTAGGTGCCCACCTTGGTGGGCACGAATGCCCGGACGCTACAGGAATGCAGCCATGCGCTGCAGCTCGTCGTCCAGCGCACCTCGAAACACCTTGTCGCGGGCCAGCGACCTGCCGGCATAGCCCACGCTGGATGCCAACTCGCCGTCGCGCACGCTGAGATTGGCCCAGCCCACCACCTGGTCGTGCCACAGCACCGGCAGTGCGTAATAGCCGTACTGTCGCTTCGGCGCAGGCGTATACGCCTCGAACTTGTAGACCCACTGCCACAGCAGCTCGAAGCGGCGGCGGTCCCAGACCACCGGGTCGAACGGCGCCAGCAGGCGCACCTGTTCGTCCGGCGCATGGCGGCGCGAGCGCGGGTTCTCATCCGCCGGCCAGTACCAGGTGGTGCCTTCCAGCGTGCAACTGGCCAGGTGTTGCCTGGCCAGCGCCAATGCCTTGCGGGTCTGCTCGGCCAGATGCGGTGCGCCGTATCCCAACAGGCGCACAAGGTAGGTCAGGCTGGCCGAGGGCAACGGCGCGTACTTGCGCACCACCAGGTCGATCAGGGCGGCGGCGCGTTCGATCTTCGCCTGTTCGCTGGCATCGGCTTCGGTGTGGTCTGCCACCGCATAGATGCGCGTGCCGCTGTCACGCCGCTGCACGCGCAGCAGGCCGCGGTAGTGCATGCCATCCAGCAGATGGGTGCTGGCATTGCTGGTGCCGCCCCAGTAGTTGGTCACCCGGCCGTGCGCGAAGGCCTGATCGACCTCACGCGGGTGCACGCTGCCACGCTCGCGCACGAAGGCCAGCACGTCCGCCGCGCGGCGCTGGGTTTCGGCGTCCCACGCGCGCTTGGACACCCGTGGATGCATCAGCGCCAGGTGCTCGCGCGGCAGGAAGCCATAGTTCACCAGGCAATCCTCCTCCACCGGCAGGCGCGCATAGCGCCGCTCCAGATCCCCTGCGCGATAGTCCTTCACCCGATGGCGCAGGGTCAGGTCCTGCGCGCGTGCCGGCGCACGGATCGGGTCGGCCTGCACGAAGCCGAGGCGGCGGATCGCACTCAGCAGCGTGGTGGGTTTGAACAACGTGCGCGCCACCGCGTAGCGGCGCAGATCATCGAGGCTGGGCGTGGCAGGCATGGTCGCATTGTAGATCCACGCCATGCGTGGGTGGGGCCGCGGCGAACCGTGTAATGACGTCCACGCATGGCGTGGATCTAGCGAAGCTGCAGCACCTCCAGCGAACCGATCACCAGCGCACGCATCCCCTGCCTGAACTCGGTGATCACCTGCCCCTCTTCGTCATCGGCAATCGCGTAGATCGTGTCGGCACCTGCAATGCAGTAGAACGCAATCGTGGCCAGCAGCCAGCGCGCCTTGTCCAGCGGCAGGCCGAACACTTCGGCCACATGCGCCTGGTGCGAGGCGATCTTGTCCAGCATCGGCGCGGTCGCCACCGCGCGGCGCAGCAGGTACGGCGGCAGCCCGGGGTGGGCCTTCACCACTTCGCACAGCGATGCCACGAAACCCATCAGATAGGCCTCCAGCCCACCCGGTGCGTCGGCCGAGGCGCGCGGAATCTGCCAGCGCTGGAACACGGTATCGGCTACCAGCCGCTTCAGCGCCTCCAGATTGGCCACACGCTTGTAGAGCGCGGCCTGGGTGACCGCCAGTTCGGCGGCCACGTTGGCCATGGTCAGGTTCGGCAGGCCCAGTTTGATGCCGACGTCGGCCAGGCGATCGGGGGTGATGGTGGGCGGGCGGCCACGCGCCGGCGCCGGGATCTCGGTGTGCATGTTCATACCGTAGTGAGCGTGCCAGCAAATGGACCCTCTTGTCCGCACCCTGTAATTTAGTTTAATTTACTCAACTAATTCGGAATGCGTCTGGTTCGCAACCACGATGCGCACCGAAATCGAGCCCGTGGCTCACTTCCCGCCAGGTTCCCACCCAGCCGACAACCCTGCGCCGCGCCCTCTCCCCGTGCTTGCCGATGGCAGCGCGCCAGGCGCGTTCGCACCTGCGATTCACAGGAATCTGGCATGACCGTGCAGTTCGTTCGCTCTTCGATCCTTCGTCCGGCCGTGGGTGGTCCCCGCGTGCCGATGCATCCGCCGGGCGGTGCCCGGCGCTACCGCGTGTCGGCCCTGGCGCTGGGCCTGCTGGCCTCGTTCGCTGCGCTGGCCGACTCGGCGCCGTCCACCCTGCCCTCGGTGCAGGTGCAGGAACAGCGCCGGGTGACCGGCGACTATGCCGGCGGACAGGTCGCCTCCGGCAACCGCGTCGGCCTGCTCGGCGACAAGGACTTCATGGACACGCCGTTCAGCACCGTCAGCTATACCGAGGCCTTCATCCGCGACCGCCAGGCCAAGGACCTGACCGACGTCATCGCTGCGACCGACCCCACGGTGTTCAGCAACGGCGTGACCGGTTCGTGGAGCGAGAACTATTCGATACGCGGCTTTGCCTCCAGCACCAGCGACACCACGTTCAACGGGCTCAGCGGCATGGCGCCGTACTACCGCACCTCGCCGGAGATGTTCGAGCGCATCGAGGTGCTGAAGGGCCCGTCCGCACTGCTCAACGGCATGCCGCCGGGCGGCTCGGTTGGCGGCAGCGTCAACCTGGTGCCCAAGCGCGCGGGCGAGCAGCCGCTGCTGCGGGTCAGCGCCAACTTCGCTTCCGATGCGCAGTTCGGCACGCACGTGGATATCGGCCGCCGGCTGGGTGCCGACAAGCAGTTCGGCATCCGCTTCAATGGTGCCTACCGTGATGGCGACGGCGCTATGGGCAAGCAGAGCAAGAAGGTGCAGCTGGGGGCGCTGGCACTGGACTGGCACGGCGAGCGCGCCCGCATTTCCGCCGATCTGTACAGCGCCGATGACCGCGTCGATGGCCCGGCCCGTGGCGTCGGCCTGGCGCCGGGCGTGGCCATTCCGCGGCCGCCGCGTGGCGATACCCTGATCAACCCGGACTGGGCCTACGTCGACAGCCGGGACAAGGGCGCAATGCTGCGCGGCGAGCTGGACATCAATGACAACCTGATGGCCTACCTGGCCTATGGCACCAGCAAGACCGACTACCGCTACAACGGTTCGATCAGCGCGCAGGTGCTGAACCCGGCCGGCGACTTCACCACGGTGATCGGCCAGCTCGCGTTCGACATCAAGAAGCAGTCCGGTGATGCCGGCCTGCGTGGCCGCTTCCACACCGGCAGCGTCGGCCACCAGTGGGCTGCCAACGTGACCCACTACCAGCACACACAGAACGACTATGGCCGCCGCAGCGTGCCCGGCTGGGACTGGACCACCAACCTGTACCACCCGGTGTGGGGCCCGGCGGCGCCGTTCGTGGCACCGCACATCTCGCACACCGAGCTGAAGCTGGACAGCATCGGCTTCGCCGATACGCTGTCCTTCGCCGGTGACCGCGTGCAGCTGACCGTGGGCGTGCGCCGCCAGCAGGTGCTGAGCGAAACCTTCAGCGTGACCACCGGTGCGCGCACCTCGCGCTACGACGAGAGTGCCACCACCCCGGCGTTCGCCCTGCTGCTGAAGGCCACCGACACGGTCTCGGTCTACACCAACTACATCGAGGGCCTGAGCCAGGGTGCCACCGCGCCGATGACCGCCGCCAATGCCGGCGATGTGTTCGCGCCGTTCCGCACCAAGCAGAAAGAGCTGGGCCTGAAGCTGGACCTGGGCCGCTTCGCGCACACCTTCGCCGTGTATGAGATCAAGCGGCCAAGCAGCTACACCGACCCGGTCACGAACATCTTCTCGTTCGGCGGCGAGCAGCGGAACCGGGGCGTGGAATGGGGCTTCTTTGGCGCACCGCTGGATGGCGTGCGCCTGATGGGTGGCGTGGCCTACGTGCAACCCAAGTTGACCCGCACCGCAGGCGGCGTGAATGAAGGCCGCATCGCTACGGCGGTGGCACAGCGCCAGGCCAAGCTGGGGGTGGAATGGGATGTGCCGGCGTTGGAGGGCTTGACCCTGACCGGCAACGCCACGGCGATGTCGAAGCAGTACATCAGTGCCGACAACCGCCTGTCGGTTCCCGGACGTACCTTGTTCGACGTGGGTGCGCGCTACAGCACCACGCTGGCCGGCCGCCCGCTGGCGTTGCGGGCCAGCGTGAACAACGTGACCAACAAGGCGTACTGGGGCATGCCGTTGTTGTCGAGCCTGGCGCTGGGCGCGCCGCGGACCGTGTTGCTATCGGCGACGATGGATTTCTGAAAGGCATCCACGCATGGCGTGGATCTACCGTGGAGCCGAGCCATGCTCGGCTCCGATTCGTGACTGGCCACCGGCATCAATACGCCATGCCCTCACCGCTGCATCTTACAAGGATGCGTCCAGATCGCGGCGATAGTCCTCCAGGCGGGCGCTGAGAGCCAGCTGTAGTGCATCCAACGCCCCATCGCTGGCGCTCGCACCTTGGCGCAACACACTCTCGATCTCGCCGCACTGCTCGGCCAGCGCCTGCTCGCCCATCATCTGCAATGCCCCCTTGAATCCGTGCACACGCTCCAGAATCGCTGCAGTGTCCCCGTTGGCGCGTGCATCGAGGATGGCCTGAAGATCCTGGTCGCCAGTATCAACAAAAATCCGGCGGATGCCTGCGGGAATGTCGCGAGGCACCGGCACCGCAGCGGGCGCCGCCTTCCGCTGCTGGCCGCGTGCGTGGCCCGCTGGGCCGTTGGTGCGGGCCAGGGCCGCCTCAAGCCGGGCCAGGTTGAAAGGCTTCAACAACAGGTCATCGATGCCAGCAGCAAGGCAGCGCTCACGTTCACTGGCCAGCGCCGTGGCGGTGATCGCCAGGATCGGCAGCGACTGGCCGCGCCGACGCAGGTCACGAGCCAGAGCATAGCCATCCATCACCGGCATATTGATGTCGGTCAGCACCGCACGGTAGTGACCGTCCTTCCACAGTTCCAACGCCTCCGCACCATTGCCGACAGCGTCCACGGCGAAACCGATTTCCTCCAGCTGCTGCTGGATCAGCTCGCGGTTCACCGCGTTGTCCTCCACCAGCAGTACGCGCCCGCGGGCGGCCGTCGCCAGCACAGGCTTCACAACCGCCACGTGGCCACCCGCGCTTTCGCCGGGTGCCAGCGCCTCAAGCACGGCCTCGCTGGCGTAGCTGCTGACTTCGATGCGGTCGCCGCGGGTTTCCACGCTGAGCGGGCCCTGCGCATGGGCATGCACGGTGCGCGCGTAGCCCCGCATCAACTGCTGTTCCTCGTCAATGCTCCATGCGCGGTGGTCGCCCACGATCAGCAACGCGTCGCCGCCCTCGTCGTCATTCTGTGGCCGATCTAGCACCGTGGCGCTCGCCCCCCAGGCGACCAGCAGGCGCTCCATCTCGGCGCGCCATTCGGGCGTGCTCGACAGCACCGTCACCCGCCGGCCAAGCAGCGGCTGCGTGGGCGGTGGCTGCAATGCCTGCACCTGCATTGGCAGCCGCAGGGTGAAGCTGCTGCCAACCCCTTCGGTGCTTTCCACCGACACCTGCCCGCCCATGGCCTGGGCGATCTGCTGGCACAGCGCCAGACCAAGCCCACTGCCGCCGTAGCGGCGCGAAACACTCGCGTCGGCCTGCTGGAACGGCTGGAACAGTTGCGCGGTCTGTTCCGGGCTCATGCCGATGCCGGAGTCGATGACCTGCACGCGCAGTTGCGCACCATGCTCTGCCCCACTCGGCATCTCCGCCCGCAACAGGATGCGCCCGGACTCGGTGAACTTGACCGCGTTGCCCACTAGGTTGGTGAGGATCTGGCGGATGCGGTGTGCATCGCCCACGCACAGCTGGTCGGCCGCCGCGTCCACGGTGAAGTACAGGCGAACGCCCTTGCGCAGCGCGTCGGGCGCGAACAGCAGCGCCACGCCTTCGATCAGCGGGCGCAGCGCGAACGGCACACGCTCCACATCCAACTGGCCCGCCTCGATCTTGGAGAAGTCCAGCACGTCACTGATGATGCGCATCAGCGCGTCGGCCGAGAACCGGATGCGGTCCAACCGCTTGCGCTGGCCTGGCTGCAGCGGCGAACGGGCCAGCAGTTCCAGATGGCCCAGCACGCCATTGAGCGGCGTGCGGATCTCGTGGCTCATGGTGGCCACGAAGGCGGACTTCGCCCGGTTGGCCGCTTCGGCGGACTGGCGTGCCGCCTCGGAATCCTCACGAGCGCGGCGCAGGTTGTCTTCCAGCTCTACCTGGGCGGTGACATCGCGCAGGGCGCAGACCCACACCGGCTGCTCGTAATAGATGGCCTGCGCCATGCTGATCTGAAGCTGGGTGGCGGTGCCCGATTCGGCGGGAGCCCACTGCAGTTCCAGCACTTCATCAATGCTGGCATTGCGGCCCACTTCGGCAAGGCGCAGGTACAGTGGCGGCGACGCGACTTCGCCGGCCGTGCGTACGGTCTCAACCAATTGACGCGCAGCGTCGTTCTGCAACAGCGGCTCACCGCTGTCCCTGGCCAGCAGGACCAGCCCGACCGGTGCCGTCCCGATGATGACCCGGCTCAGCGCCTCACTCTCGTACACCCGCGAAGCATCGGCCAGCGCCGGGGTGAACACACGCCGGTCGATGCGCCGCAGCAGCCACCACAGCAGACTGATGATCAGCAGCGCACTGAGCGCACGGGCCAGCAGGTAGGCGCCCTGGCTGCGCCAGATATCGGACCAGCCGTACACATGGCTCAGGGTCCACTCGACGCCTGGCAGCCCGCTGGCCAGTACGAACGACCCCTGGCTGTACCGGCGCGGCGGCTGTCCCCCTGCGCGCGCCGTGTCGCTTGGCGCGAGCCTCATCAACAGATCCTGCTCCCGGTTGGACAGGCCACCGGCACTGAGCACCACCTGCCGCTCTGCCGTGCTGACCAGGTAGCGACCCTGCTCGCGCGTTTCCAGCTGAGCCTTGATGTTGCCCACAGATTCAAACACCACGCGCCGGAAGTACGGAGTGGTGCCTTCGGCCAGGGTGACCATGCCGATCAGCGACGGCTGACCGGTGAACGGATTGATGCCATAGCGCGACATCAGGCGCCCCTCGCGCGCGGCTTCACGGATGGGCCCGGGACGCACGGTTGCCTGGCGGAACCGCGCTTCCTCACCCAGCAGCCGCGCAAAGGCCTGCTGGCGGGTCGTTACACCCAGTGCGCGCAGCAACTGGGATTCACCGCCGATGTTGGACACCGCCAGCAGCCGTCCCTGCGGCTCGTAGGCATAGACCAGCAATGGCCCGGGAGCATTCTGTGAAGTGATCGAATCGGCGGTGTAGGCCGAATAGATGTCCACCATGCCCAGGTACGCGGCCAGTTCCTGTTCCGGCAGCGGCTTGTCCTTCAGCCCCAGCACCAGCCAGGGCACCGCAGTACGTCCTTCGGCGCGAACCAGCACTTCCTCGCCCTGCGCGTGGAAGCGGGCGGCCAGTGCGGCACCGGAAGCGGCCAGTCCGGCCCGCTGGTCACGCCACAGCACATCATTACCGTTGATGGAGGTGGCATAGGCGCGATCACGCTGCAGCAGGTAGTATTCGGCGGCGGCACGCGCCTCGTTGAAGGAATGCCTCTCCCGCGCGTGGAACTCCTCGACATCGGCGATGGCACTGACCAGGGCGGTCAGCACTACCAGTGCGCAGATCAGCGCGCCGCCCCCGTACAGCAATCGGCGGCGCAGCTGGCGCAGGTCGTCCAGGCGCGCAGCCGCCGCCTGCCTGGCGGGGCCATGCACTACGTCTGAGCCCGCCATGACCGTGATCCCCAGGTGAGTGGCCTACAATTTATCCTATCGGCCCACCCGGCGCCTGCAAGGCAGGCTGGGGCCAACGCCAGCTGCCACGGCGGGAGGTATGCTTGCAGGCCCTGTTTGTGAGACACCCGTCATGCGTACCCTGTACCCGGCCATCGAGCCCTACCGCGAGTTCACCCTTGCGGTGAGCGATCTGCACACCCTGCACATCGAGGAGTGCGGCACGCCAGACGGAATACCGGTGGTGTACCTGCATGGCGGACCGGGCGCCGGCATTTCGCCTACCCATCGCCGCTTCTTCGACCCGGCGCGCTACCGCATCGTGCTGATCGACCAGCGTGGCAGCGGGCGCTCCACGCCGTTCGGCGAGCTGCGCGACAACACCACGCAGGCGCTGGTGGCCGACATCGAGAAGGTGCGTGAGCATCTGGGCATCGAACGCTGGCTGGTCTACGGCGGCTCGTGGGGCTCGACGCTGTCGCTGGCCTATGCGCAGGCGCATCCCGCGCGTGCGACCGGCCTGATCGTGCGCGGCGTGTTCCTCGGCCGCGAGATCGAAAACCGCTGGTTCGCAGAGGCCAGCGGCGGTGCGCGATGGATCTTCCCCGAACGCTGGGACCGCTACGAGGCCTATATTCCAGAGGGCGAGCGCGCCGACATGATCGCGGCCTACTGGACGCGCCTGGACAGCGCCGATGAGGCCACCCGCATCGAAGCGGCACAGGCCTGGCTGGGTTGGGAGGACAACGCCGCTACCCTGCAGCACGATGTGGATGCCGTATCCACCGATGACCCGCTGGACACGCTGGCGAAGGCGCGTATCGAGGCGCACTACTTCCGTAACGGCATCTTCCTTGAAGCCAACCAGCTGCTTCGCGATATCGACCGCATCCGCCATCTGCCCGGCGTGATCGTACAGGGCCGCTACGACATCATCTGCCCACCGCGCAGCGCCTGGGACCTGGCCAAGGCATGGCCGGAAGCACGCCTGGAAATGGTGACCTCGGGCCACAGTGCGAACGAGCCGGCCACGGTCGACGCGCTGGTGCGGGCCACCGATGCGTTTGCCGACCAGTACGGCCAGCGCAGCTGAGCCACAGCCTCAGCACATCACCGTGAACCCCACCGTGGTCAGCCCATTGCGGCTGGCCACGAACACGTCGCCGCCATGCAGCATGGCGATGGCCTTGACGATCGACAGGCCGAGGCCGTGGTGGCGTTCGCCCCGGTACTCACGGGCCTGGTCCACGCGGTAGAAGCGCTCGAACAGCAACGGCAGGTGCTCGGCAGCGATGCCGGCGCCCTCGTTCATTACCGCGATGCGCGCGCCCTCGCCTTCGGCCTGCAGCTGCACGCGCACCTCGCTTCCGGGCCGCGCATGCTGCACGGCGTTGTGCAGCAGGTTGGTCAATGCGCGCCGGAACAGCGACGGGTCGATGCGGGCGGTGGCGTCGCCCTCGATGTGCAGGGTCAACCCGGCATCCTCGAACAACAGCTCGAGGAAGTCGCCTGCGGCCGCCACTTCCTCGGCCAGCGCAACCTGACGGGTCTCCATGGCGATGTCACCCTGCCCGGCACGCGACAGGAACAACATGTCGTTGACGATGGCACGCAGCCGTTCCAGTTCTTCCAGGTTGGACTGCATCACCTCCTGCAGCTCGGCGTTGTCGCGTGGCCGTGACAGCGCCACCTGGGTCTGGCCCATCAGGTTGGCCAGCGGCGTGCGCAGCTCGTGGGCAACGTCGGCATTGAAGCCGTCCAGGCGGGTGTAGGCTGCTTCCAGCCGGTCCAGCGCACCATTGAAGGCGCCGGTCAGATGGCCCAGTTCCGCCGGCAGGCCATCAGCCGCAAGGCGTTGCGACAGCCGCTGTGGACTGAGCGAGCGCGCCTCGTTCGAAAGCGCGCGCAGCGGTGCCAGCCCCAGGCGCGCGATCCAGTAGCCAAGCCCGGCCACCAGCAGCACGCCCAGCGCGCCGGCGATCCACAGCGCCCACGCAAAGCGCTGCAAAGCGTGGGTGTACGGCTCCGAATCGATGCCGATCCACAGGTCCACCGCCGGCCGCACCCCCTTGCCGGGCACGTGCTCGTACAGGGTGCGCAATGGATGCCCGCCTGCCCGCTGCAGCGTCCCCATCCCCGCATCGCCCTTGGCCGGTGGCCGCACCGAAGGACGCTCCGCCCCGATGCGGAAGGTCGGATCGTCACTCCAGGCCCAGACCAGCGTGTCGCGGTCGCCGGAGATCAGGTTGCCGACCTTGTCGCGCACCTTGCTCCAGCGTTCACGGGTATCGCACATCGCCACGCTGCCGCTGACCGCATGCAGCTTGGTCTGCAGCTCGGCATGCTGGTAGCGCACCACCTGCCGCTCCAGCACGCCGTACACGCCGATGCCCAGCAGGGTGAACACCAGCAGCGCGGCCAACGCGAACATCGCCGACAGGCGCTGCGCAATCGACATCCTCATCGACCGTCGTCCTCGTCGTCACGCACTTCCAGCACGTAGCCCATGCCGCGCACGGTGTGCAGCAGCTTGCTGGGGTATGGGCCATCGAGCTTGCTGCGCAGCCGCTTGATCGCCACTTCCACCACGTTGGTATTGCTGTCGAAGTTGATGTCCCAGACCTGGGCGGCGATCACCGTCTTGGACAGGATCTGGCCGCGTCGCTGCGCCAGCAACGCCAGAAGCGCGAATTCCTTGCCGGTCAGGTCCAGTCGCGCGCCGTCACGATAGGCACGCCGGGCCAGCAGGTTGACCTGCAGGTCGCCCACCTGGAGTTCGGTCGGCTCCTGCTGGCGTCCGCGCCGCACCAGCGCCTGCAGCCGCGCCAGCAGTTCGATGAACGAGAACGGCTTGACCAGATAGTCGTCGGCGCCCTGCCCCAGCCCATGCACGCGATCATCCACGCGGTCACGCGCGGTCAGCATGATCACCGGGGTCTGCTTGCTGCGACGCAGTTCGCGCAGCACGTTGAAGCCGTCCATGCCTGGCAGCATCACGTCCAGCACGATCACGTCGTAGTCGAATTCGCGGGCCAGGTGCAGGCCGGTCACGCCGTCGGCGGCCAGGTCCACCGCCCACCCCTGCTCGCCCAGGCCGGTGCGCAGGTAGTGGGCGGTCTTGCTCTCATCCTCGACGATCAGCAGTTTCATCCGGGCTCCGTCAGCGCGGCGCCTGCCGCTGCCCTGCGCTCACGTCGGCGCTGCAGGAACAGCCGGTCCAGGGCCAGGTAGATCACCGGGGTACTGTACAGGGTCAGCACCTGGCTGATCAGCAGGCCACCCACCACCGCCACGCCCAGCGGCTGGCGCAGTTCCGAGCCGGTACCGAAGCCGATCATCAGCGGGATGGCTCCGAGCAGTGCCGCCAGCGTGGTCATCATGATCGGTCGGAAACGGGTCAGGCAGGCTTCGTGGATCGCCTGCATGGGTGCCAATCCACGATTGCGTTGCGCATCGAGGGCGAAGTCGACCATCAGGATGCCGTTCTTCTTGACGATGCCGATCAGCAGCACGATGCCGATCAGCGCCATGATCGAGAAGTCCAGGCCCCACAGCCACAGCATCAGCACCGCACCGATACCGGCCGAAGGCAGGGTGGACAGGATGGTGAGCGGGTGCACGAAGCTCTCGTAAAGCACGCCGAGGATGATGTAGACCGCCAGCAATGCGGCCAGGATCAGCATCAGCTGGCTGGCCAGCGACTCCTGGAACGCTTGTGCGGTGCCCTGGAATCGGCCGCTGATGCTGGCAGGCATGCCGATCTGCGCCTGTGCCTGCCCGACCAGGGTGACCGCCTCGCCCAGCGAGATCCCCGGCGCCAGGTTGAACGACAGGTTCACCGCCGGCAGCATGCCATTGTGGCTGATCGACAGCGGGCCGTTGCCCGGCGGCTGCACCTGCGCCACCGCCGACAACGGCACCATCTGCCCGGTCAGCGGCGAGCGCAGGTGGAAGTAGGACAGCGCATCGACCTGGCCGAGCAGGCCCGGTGCGATTTCCAGGATCACCCGGTACTGGTTGGTGTCGGTCTGGAATTCGTTGATCTGGCGCTGGCCGAAGGCGTCGTAGAGGACCTGGTCGATATCGTTGGCGGTCAGGCCGAAGCGCGCTGCGGCGGTGCGGTCGATCTGCAGCCGGGTGACACTGGCGCCGACCTGCTGGTCGTTGGACACGTCGCGCAGCTGGGGCAGGCCGCGCAGGCGCGTGGTCAGCTGTTCGGCCCAGCGCGACAGTTCGCGGCTGTCCTGCCCGCGCAGGGCGTACTGGTACTGGGTGCGCGACGGCCCGGCACCGAGGTTGATGTCCTGCGCGGCGCGCATGTACACGGTGATGCCGGGCACGCTGGCCATCTTCGCGCGCAGGCGGTCGATGAAGGCGTGCACGTCCACGTCGCGGTCGCCACGGTCCTTGAGGATGAACCAGAAGCGTCCGTTGGACAGGGTCTGGCTGCCACCGGTCGCGCCCACCGCATGGTTGTAGGCCAGCAGCGCCGGGTCTTCGGCGGCGATCTTGGCCAGCTGCTGGTGCTTGGCCGCCATGTCCTCGAAGCCGATGTCCTGCGCCGCTTCGGTGGTGGCAATGACGAACGCGGTGTCCTGCAGCGGGAAGAAGCCCTTGGGAATCATCACGTACGACGCCACGGCCACCGCCACGGTGGTGCCGAAGCCGAGCAGTATCAGCCGCGGATGGCCCAGCGCCCATTGCAGGCTGCGGTCGTAGCCGGCCAGCAGGCGCCCGGCCAGTGTGTCCTGGCTGTCCCGGTGCGCCGGCATGCGCTTCATCAGGTGCGCGGCCATCATCGGTGCCAGTGTCAGCGAGGCCACGATGGAGATCAGGATAGCCACGGTGATGGTCAGCGCGAACTCGGCGAACAGGCGCCCGACCACGCCGCCCATGAACAGCAGCGGGATGAACGCTGCGATCAATGACAGGCTGATCGAGACCACGGTGAAACCAATCTCCTCGGCTCCTTTCAGGGCGGCCTCGATCGGTCCCAATCCGGCCTCCCGATGACGATGGATGTTCTCCACCACCACGATGGCATCGTCCACCACGAAGCCGACCGCCACCACCAGTGCCACCAGGGTGAGGTTGTTGAGGCTGAAGCCGGCCACATACATGGCGGCGAAGGTGGCCACCAGCGCCACCACCAGCACCGCGCCGACGATGAGCGTGGCCGACAGCTGGCGCAGGAACAGGCCCATCACCAGCACCACCAGCACGATGGTCAGCACCAGGGTCACTTCCACTTCGTGCAGCGAGGCGCGGATGGTGCGCGTGCGGTCGTTGAGCACGTCCACATCGACGCTGGCCGGCAGGTTCGCACGCAGCTCCGGCAGTGCGGCCAGCACTGCGTCAGTGGTGCGCACGATGTTGGCGCCCGGCTGCCGGCTGATGATCAGGCCCACGCCCGGCTGCCCGTTCGGCCATGCCTGCACGTAGGCGTTCTCGGCACCGTCGACCACCTGCGCGACGTCGCCCAGGGTCACCGGCGAGCCCGCGCGGTAGGCCACCACCAGCTGCCGGTAGTCCTGCGCATCGAACAACTGGTCGTTGGCTTCAAAGGTGGATGTACGCTGCTCGCCCATCAGCGCACCCTTGGCCTGGTTGAGGCTGGCGTTCTGGGCCACCCCGCGCAGGTCGGACAGGGTCATGCCCATCGCCGCCAGCCGCTCCGGCTGGGCCTGGATGCGGATGGCCGGGCGCTGCTGGCCGACGATGTTGACCTCGGACACGCCACTGATCTGGCTGATCGAGCGCGCCAGCCGGCTTTCGGCCAGATCGCTCAGCTCGGTCATCGACATCTGCGCCGACACCACGCTGAGCACCAGGATCGGGCTGTCGGCCGGATTGACCTTGCGCCAGGTCGGCAGGTTCGGCAGATCGCTGGGCAGGCGCCCGGCGGCGGCATTGATCGCCGCCTGCACTTCCTGTGCGGCGGTATCGATGTCCTTCTCCAGATCGAACTGCAGCGTGATCGAGGTGCTGCCCAGCGCACTGGTGGAGGTCATCTCGATGATGCCTGGCACGCCGGTCAGCTGCGTTTCCAGCGGCGTGGCAACCGCCGACGCCATGGTGTCGGCACTGGCCCCGGGCAGACTGGCATTGACCCGGATGGTCGGGAATTCGGCCTCCGGCAGCGGCGCCACCGGCAGCCGTGGCAGTGCAGCCACGCCGAGCAGCACCACCGCCAGGGTGAGCAGCGTGGTCGCCACCGGGTGCCTGACAAACCAGCTGGACAGCGAGACACGCGCACTCATGGGGCGGCCCCGCCCTTGGCAGCCGGTACGCCCGGTGCGGCGGCTTCAGCGACGATCACACCCGGGCGCAGGCGCGACTGGCCATCGCGCACGATCACATCGCCCACGCGCAGTTCGCCCTGCACCGCCACCTGCCCGTTCTCGGCCTCGCCGACGCTGACCGGCAGGACTTCCACGCTGCCGTCGCCGAGCACGCGATAGACGAAGCTGCCGTCCACGCCGCGCTGGATGGCTGCCGCAGGCACCACCAGGGCGCCGGTGCTTTGGCCGGTGCGCACACGCACGCTGACCAGCTGGCCGGGCCACAACCGGTCATCGGCATTGCCGAAACGCGCACGCAGGCGCACGGTACCGGAGGTTTCCTCCACCTGGTTGTCGATCACCTGCAGGCGGCCTTCGGCCAGCAGCTGGCCGCCGTCGCGGTCGAGCGCCTGTACCGCCACTTCACCAGAGGCCAATGCCTGCCGCAGCTGCGGCAACGCATCCTGTGGCAGCGCGAACACCACCGAGATCGGGTCGGTCTGCTGCACGGTGACCAGTCCCTGCGTGTCGGTGGCCCGCACCAGATTGCCTGGATCGACCTGGCGCAGGCCGATGCGGCCGTCCATCGGCGCCAGGATGCGGGTGTACGACAGCTGCACCTGTGCGGCGTCCACCGCCGCCTGGTTGCCGTGCCCGGTCGCCTGCAGCTGCTGTACCGTCGCGGCCTGCTGTTCAAGCATCTGCCGGGAGACCAGCTGGTCGCTGGACAGGTGCTGCAGGCGGGCCAGGTCCGAGCGCGCGGCATCCAGCGTGGCGCGGTCCCGCACCACTGCGGCCTGCGCGCCACCCAGATCGGCGCGGATCGCGCGATCATCGATGCGTGCCAGCAGCTGTCCCTTGCGCACCTTCTGGCCTTCCTCGAACAGCACCTCGGTAAGCACGCCATCGACCTGGGGCCGCAGCACCGCGCTCTGCAGCGACTGCACCGTGCCTACGCCGCTGCGCCAGTGCGCCACGTCGCGCTGCTCGACGCGGCCGGTGACCACCGGCACCGGTGGCGGGGTGCTGGCCGGCTGCGCGTCACCCCGCGACACGCCATGGAACAGCATCACCAGCGACAGCACCACCAGCAACAGCGCACCCAGTGCAAGGTGGCGGCGACGCATTTGCGCGGACAGGAAGGGAATTCGCATGCGGGGAGTCCATACCGGTGCCGGCGCGGGGGCTGCGCGGGCCTGATGCCATCCTTACCGGTGGCCTCCGGCGCCTGCCTGTCGCCCGCCTGACAATTCCGTCAGCTGCACGGCCATCGCGCGTCGCGTGAACGATGGCCCACCCACGTGCGCGACCACCGGCCTTCTTCGCGCCTCCCTTACGGAGCGGTGCCGATGATCCGGCCATGAGCGCCACGCTGGCGATCCCACACCCTCAGGAGTACGCCATGACCGGTTTCCGCTTCCTCCCCGCTGCCCTCGTGATTGCCAGCACCCTGCTGCTGGGCGCCTGCTCCAAACCGCAGGAGGCCAGCAAGGCCACTGCCGCCGAAGACGTCACCGAAGTGAAGCTGCTGCCCGCCTATGAATCCCTCGACAAGGACAAGGACGGCATCGTCACCCTGGCCGAAGTGGATGCGGTCGCACCGGACTGGGCCGAGCGCCTGCACACCTGCGATACCGACCGCGACCAGAAACTGAGCCGCGGCGAATACGACGTCTGCAAGCAGACCGCGCCTGCGGCCGCGCATTGATTCCCGGCGCCGGCGCGCCTGTGCGCGCGCCTGGCCGTGTTGGCCGCGCCCGCTCTCCCGCCCACGGCTATACCAAGGTATAGCCGGGCTAACCCACGAGCCTCTAGGACTGCCCCATTCAGGGGCGGACAATAGCGCCACTGGCCAGGGCAAGCCTGGCCGGCACCCTCCCCTCATGGAGACGCAGATGGACCCCGACCCTGCCGGGCGCGACGCGCCCCGGATGCCTGCCTGTTGCCTGTTCCTGGCGCCTGCCCGCCGGTCCCTGCCTGCCTGAGTGACGGGGGATCGCCAGGTGCCGCCTGCCTGGAGATCGCCCCCATGTCCTACAAGATCCTCTACATCACCCTGCGCCGCCTGATCGGTGAGCGCGATGTTGCCGCCCTGCGCAGCCAGCTGCTGCAGCACGGCCCGGTCATGTTCGCCCGTTCGTTGTCGCTCGGCTCGCCACGCGTGGTGGCCGACGCGCTGTCGCTGCTGCCGATCAGCGAGCGCATCAACGTGCTGCGCCACCTGCCCTACCCCCTGCGCGATGCGATGAAGCCGCTGTGCATCGGCGGCAGCCAGCGCCTGCACATGCAGCCGTGGTCGCCGGCAGTGCTGGCGATGCGCCACGCCTGACCAGTTCCATCCGTTCCGTTCGTGTTCCGGCCCCGGCCGGCTCTGACATTCGAGGAGAGTCCCATGAGCCTGCTCAACGCCTGGTTCAACGCCTTCCTGCGCAGCCGTCGCGCAGGCAACCTGTTCCGCCGCCGTGCGATGCCCGAGGCCGGCTTCAGCCCGGGCAGTGCCGAAGCGGCGCCGTTCGCGCTTACCACTGGCCTGGTCACCCTGGCCCAGCAGCCGGAAGCCGAGCTGCTGGCCACGCTGGATTCGCATGCCGATGGCCTCAGCCCGCACGAAGCCGGGGAGCGACTGGCCACGCTCGGCCCCAACGAGGTTGATCACGAAAAGCCGCTGCCGTGGTGGCGCCACCTGTGGCAGTGCTACCGCAATCCGTTCAACCTGCTGCTGACCGTGCTGGCGGCGGTGTCCTGGCTGACCGAGGACCTCAAGGCGACCATCGTGATCGGCGCGATGGTGCTGCTGTCCACGCTGATCCGCTTCGTGCAGGAGGGCCGCTCCAACCGTGCGGCCGAACGCCTGAAGGCCCTGGTCGGCAACACGGCGCGGGTGCTGCGCCGCAATCCGGGTACCGAGGCCGCCGACGTGGCCGACCAGTACTTCGGTGCACACCTGCACAGCCGCCGCCCGGCGCGCCTGCTGGACCTGCCGATCCGTGAGCTGGTGCCCGGCGACCACATCGTACTGTCAGCCGGCGACATGATTCCGGCGGACTGCCGCGTGCTGACCGCCAAGGATCTGTTCGTGGCGCAGGCGGCGATGACCGGTGAATCGCTGCCGGTGGAGAAGTTCGCGTACCCGGGCGATGGCCTGGCCGGCCTTCTGGAGCAGCACAACCTGCTGTTCATGGGCACCAACGTGGTGTCCGGCACCGCCACCGCCATCGTACTGGCCACCGGCAACCGCACCTACTTCGGCACCCTGGCCCAGCGCAGCACCGCCACCGACCGTGCGCCCACCGCATTCCAGGCCGGCGTCAACAGCGTCAGCTGGCTGCTGATCCGCTTCGCGCTGGTGATGGTGCCGTTCGTGTTGTTGATCAACGGCTGGACCAAGGGCGACTGGACCGAGGCGTTCCTGTTCGCACTGTCGGTGGCAGTGGGGCTGACCCCGGAAATGCTGCCGATGATCGTTACCTCCACGCTGGCCAAGGGTGCGGTGCTGCTGTCGCGGCGCAAGGTGATCGTCAAGCGCCTGGATGCGATCCAGAACTTCGGCGCGATGGAGGTGCTGTGCACCGACAAGACCGGCACCCTCACCCAGGACAAGATCGCACTGGAACGCCATACCGACGTGTTCGGTCACGATTCGGAGGACGTGCTGGCCTTCGCCTACCTCAACAGCCATTTCCAGACCGGGCTGATCAACCTGCTCGACCGCGCGGTGCTGGAGCACGTGGAGCTGCAGAGCTCGCTGCGGCTGTCGCAGGACTACCACAAGGTGGACGAAATCCCGTTCGACTTCGAGCGGCGCCGCATGTCGGTGGTGGTGTCCGAGCGCGAGGATCATCACGAGCTGATCTGCAAGGGCGCAGTGGAAGAGATGCTGGCGGTATGCAGCACCGTGCGCGAGAACGGCCACGACATGCCGTTGGACGAGCGCCGCCTGGCACGCGTGCGGCAGACCACCGAGGAACTGAACGAACAGGGCCTGCGCGTGGTGGCGGTGGCAATGAAGGAAACCGCAGCCAGCCAGACCGCGTACTCGCAGGCCGATGAGTGCGACCTGACCCTGGTCGGCTACGTGGCCTTCCTCGACCCGCCGAAGGAGTCCGCCGCGCAGGCACTGCAGGCGCTGGCCGCGCATGGCGTGGAGGTGAAGGTATTCACCGGCGACAACGAACTGGTCACCGCCCGCGTCTGCGCCCAGGTCGGGCTGGACGCGGACACGATCCTGACCGGCCCGCAGATCGAGCGCATGGATGACGGCGCGCTGTCGCGGGCCCTGCACCACCATCGCGTGTTCGCCCGGCTGACGCCGCTGCACAAGGAGCGCCTGGTGCGCGAGCTGCGCGCACAGGGCAAGGTGGTCGGCTTCCTCGGCGACGGCATCAACGACGCGCCCGCGCTGCGTGCGGCCGACATCGGCATCAGCGTGGACAGCGCGGTGGACATCGCCAAGGAGGCCGCCGACATCATCCTGCTGGAGAAGAACCTGATGGTGCTGGAGGAAGGCGTCATCCAGGGCCGGCGCACCTTCAACAACATGCTCAAGTACATCCGCATGACCGCCAGTTCCAACTTCGGCAACGTGTTTTCGGTGCTGGTGGCGTCGGCCTTCCTGCCGTTCCTGCCGATGCTGCCGCTGCAGCTGCTGGTGCAGAACCTGCTGTACGACATCTCGCAGATCGCCATTCCGTTCGACAACGTGGACGAGGAACTGGTACGCAAGCCGCTGAAGTGGAACCCGGCGGACATCGGCCGCTTCATGGTGTTCTTCGGGCCGATCAGCTCGATCTTCGACCTGACCTGCTTCGCCCTGATGTGGTACGTGTTCGACGCGCGCACCGTGGCCGACCAGAGCCTGTTCCAGTCCGGCTGGTTCGTGGTCGGCCTGCTGACCCAGACCCTGATCGTGCACATGATCCGCACGCCGAAGGTGCCGTTCCTGCAGAGCATCGCCGCGCCGCCGCTGCTGCTGATGACCGGCCTGATCATGGCCATCGGCGTGGCCCTGCCGATGAGCCCGCTGGCCGGCTACTTCAAGCTGCAGGCCCTGCCGGCCGGCTACTGGCCGTTCCTGGTGGCGATCCTGTTCGGCTATGCCGTGCTGACCACCGCACTGAAGAAGTTCTACATCCGTCGCTACGGCTGGCAGTAAGCGCCGGTCGCCTTGTCCAGGGAGAACTGGATGCTCGACATCAACCCGAACCTGCCGGCGTTCAACGCCGGCGCCACCCTGAGCTCGCTGATCAGCCTGACGGTGGCCTTCGTACTGGGAACGGCCATCGGCCTGGAACGGCAACTGCGCCAGCGCACCGCAGGGCTGCGTACCAACACGCTGGTGGCGGTAGGCGCGGCGGTGTTCGTCGACCTGGCCGTGCGCTTCCATGACCTGTACGGCGGGCCGCCGTCGCCGCTGCATGTGGTGGCCTATGTGATTTCCGGCGTCGGCTTCCTCGGTGCCGGCGCGATCATGAAGGACGGCGCGCAGGTATCCGGCCTGAACACCGCCGCCACCCTGTGGGGCTCGGCGGCGGTGGGCGCGTGCGCCGGCATCAAGCTGCTGCCGGAAGCAGTGATGGCCGCGATCTTCGTGCTGGCCGCCAACACGCTGTTGCGGCCAGTGGTGAACCGCATCCAGCGGCAGCCGCTGCCGGAAGCCTTCAGCGAGGCGACCTATGCAATCAACGTGGTCTGCCAGCGCGAGCAGCAGGCCGACGTGCTCGACCAGCTGTTGCTGCTGCTGGAGCAGGCGCAGTACCCGGTACGCGCGGTGGACCAGCGGCCGTTTGGCGAGCGCGATGTGGAGATCGAAGCAGTGCTGTATGCCACTACGGTCGATGCCGGTGAACTGGATGCCGTGCTGGCAACGCTGGCGACCACGCCTGGTGTACTGCAGGGGTTCTGGAACGCCAGCCTGGAGGAGTAGTGCCGGCCGCTGGCCGGCAACCTCATGGACGCTGGCAACACCGTTCACCGCCCTGGTGGGTGCCGACCTTGGTCGGCAC
>NZ_JAPTFX010000180.1:0-7831 GCF_030985895.1 Stenotrophomonas sp. Sm6012
GGGCTTAGCCGCGGCATCCATGCCGTGGATACCCCGCCACCCTCACCCACCCCGACCGACCCAATCACATGAAACGCATTCTGCGACCAAGCCACGAGGGGCTGCGCCGTTGGCGGGAATCCCTCGGAATTCGTTAGCCGGAAGTTAAAGATCCGTAAGCATTCTGCTGCGATCCCGCAGTCATCTGCATGCAACCGATCGTCATTAGCCTTCGTGACGTTCCAGTCAGGTTCGACGCGGTAAGCTCTCCCTCGATGAGCTCGCAGCATCGCTCATCGAGTGCAGTACGCAGTAGCAATTTGGAGGAATACATCACATGGCAATCGTTCTTTATGTCGGTGGTAGCAAGGATGGCGAGAAGGGCGTGGTGCCCTACGGCTTCAGCAAATCCCGCGCCGACACCGCGCTGGGGCCTGAGTTCTACACGGAGCGGTTCATGGAACTGCAGGGTGTCGGCAAGGTCCGCCTGATGGCCCTGGAAAGCATGCGTGACGACATCGTCATGCAGCGCGCCGCCCGCCACTACCGCTGACCTTCGCAACACGCGGCAGGGCGCGCCCACCATCGTGCGCCCGCGCCGGCATCCCAGCCCAGGGCCGGTCCGAGCCCTCTCTCCGCCAGGATGCCGGCGTCCACTCCGGGTACGCCGCTGAACCTCGCCCCCTGTCAATGCCTTGTCCGGCTCCGCCGTCGGTTGCCAGAATGGGGTCTTCCCGTTACGCGGCACAGACCTGAAGCAATGCACGACGCCAAGAACGCCCAGAGCGCGCTCGCCCAGCAGATCGCCCAGCAGATCGCCCAGACCATCGCCGACGAGATCGGTGCCCAGTCCGCCCAGGTACGTGCCGCCGTCGGCCTGCTCGACGAGGGCGCCAGCGTTCCGTTCATCGCGCGCTACCGAAAGGAAGTGACCGGGGGCCTGGACGACACCCAGCTGCGCAACCTGGAAGTGCGATTGACCTACCTGCGCGAACTTGAAGACCGGCGCGCGGCAGTGCTGGCCAGCATCGGCGAGCAGGGCAAGCTCAGCGACGAGCTGCGCAACGACATCCTGGCGGCCGATACCAAGAGCCGTCTGGAAGATCTGTACCTGCCGTACAAGCCCAAGCGCCGTACCCGTGCGCAGATCGCCCGCGAGGCCGGGCTGGAGCCGCTGGCCGATGGCCTGCTGGGCGATCCGACGCAGGACCCGCAGGTGTTTGCGGCCAGCTTCGTCGATACCGACAAGGGCGTGGCCGATACCAAGGCAGCGCTGGAAGGCGCGCGCGCGATCCTGATGGAGCGCTGGGGCGAAGATGCCGCGCTGGTGGGTGAACTGCGCACCTGGTTGGGCGACACCGGGGTGATCCGCGCCCGCGTGGCCGAGGGGAAGGAAACCGAGGGCGCCAAGTACCGCGACTATTTCGAGCATGCCGAGGCACTGGCGAAGATCCCGTCGCACCGGTTGCTGGCGCTGTTCCGCGCGCGGCGCGAGGAAATCCTGTTCCTGGAGCTGGACCCGGGCAGCGATGCCGAGGCCGGCCACCAGTACGCCGAGGGGCGCGTGGCGCGCAAGGCCGGCATCGCCGACCAGGGCCGCGCCGCCGACCGCTGGCTGCTGGATGCCTGCCGCCTGACCTGGCGCGCCAAGCTGCACACCCACCTGTTGCTGGACCTGTTCAACCAGGCCCGCGAGAAGGCCGAAGCCGAGGCCATCGCAGTCTTCGGCGACAACCTCAAGGATCTGCTGCTGGCCGCGCCGGCGGGTCCGAAGACCGTGCTGGGCCTGGACCCGGGCATCCGCACCGGCTGCAAGATCGCCGTGGTCGATGCCACCGGCAAGCTGGTCGCGACCGACACGATCTATCCCCACGAGCCGCGCCGGCAATGGGACCAGTCGCTGCAGACGATCAAGCAGCTGTGCGCCCAGCACAACGTGGAACTGATCGCGATCGGCAACGGTACCGCCAGCCGCGAGACCGACAAGCTGGCCGGTGAAGCGATCAAAGCGGCCGCCAACCCGAAGCTGCAGAAGGTGGTGGTCAGCGAGGCCGGCGCGTCGGTGTACTCGGCGTCCGAGTTCGCGGCCAAGGAATTCCCGGGCCTGGACGTGTCGCTGCGCGGCGCAGTGTCGATCGCGCGCCGACTGCAGGATCCGCTGGCCGAACTGGTCAAGATCGAACCCAAGGCGATCGGCGTCGGCCAGTACCAGCATGACGTGGACCAGTACCGCCTGGCCCGGGCGCTGGACGCGCGGGTGGAGGACTGCGTGAACGCGGTCGGCGTCTACGTGAACACCGCCTCGGCCGCGCTGCTGTCACGCGTGTCCGGCTTGTCAGCCACGGTGGCCGAGAACATCGTCCGCCATCGTGACGACAACGGCCCGTTCAAGCGCCGCAAGGACCTGCTGAAGGTCGCGCGCCTGGGCGAAAAGACCTTCGAGCAGTGCGCCGGCTTCCTGCGCATCGCCGATGGCGACCAGCCGCTGGATGCCTCAGCGGTGCACCCGGAAGCCTACCCGGTAGTGGAGCGCATCGTGGCCAGCACCGCGCGCCCGATCAAGGCGCTGATCGGCGACGGCAGCTTCCTGCGCGGGCTGAAGGCCGAGCAGTTCACCGATGCGACCTTCGGCGTGCCGACCGTGCGCGACATCCTCAAGGAACTGGAGAAACCGGGCCGCGACCCGCGTCCGGAGTTCAAGGCCGCACGCTTCGCCGAGGGCGTGGAGGACATCAAGGACCTGCGCGAAGGCATGGTGCTGGAAGGCGTGGTGAGCAACGTGGCGGCCTTTGGTGCTTTTGTCGATATCGGCGTGCACCAGGACGGCCTGATCCATATCTCGGCGCTGTCCGATACGTTCGTGAAAGACCCGCGTGACGTGGTCAAGGCCGGCGACATCGTCAAGGTGAAGGTGCTGGAAGTGGACGTGGCGCGCAAGCGCATCGCCCTGACCCGGCGCCTGGACGACACCCCCGGCCAGGCCACCAGCCGCCCGGGCCAGCGCGACGAGCGCGGCCAGGGGCAGGGGCCGCGCCGCGACGCGGGCAGCCAAAACCGTGGGCCGAACCGCGGCCAGGGCAATGGCGGCCGCCCCGGCGCGTCGGCAGCACCGGCCAACAATGCCCTGGCCGAAGCCTTCGCTCGCGCCAAGCGCAGGTGAGGATCGTGGCCCCCGTCACGGTTGATCCGGGGCGGGGGGCTTGTCGGTTTTCCCCGTGATTGCGCACACTGGCGCTTGAGGGGAGGCGTTCGGCCCCCCCGCTGTCGCTGGGGAGGGCCATGACGCCAGCACGACCCGCCGTCTTCGTTGCAGGCTGCAGCGCGCCGCTGCGGCAGACGCGTGCCTGCGCGGGCCGGGGAACGGGTTGATGGCGGGCCAGGGAAACAACGGCAACGGGCTGCTTGAACGACGCCTGCAGGAGTTGGCCGAAGAGCGCCGCCGGCTGGCGATGATCATCGACGGCACGGCGGCCGGCACTTGGGAATGGAACGTGCAGACCGGCCAGATGCGGGTCAATGCACGCTGGGCCGAGATCGTTGGCTACCGCCTGGAAGAGCTGCAGCCGATCTGCCAGGAGAACTTCCTGAAGCTGGTGCATCCGGATGACATCGCGTTGTCGGATGCCGCGCTGGAGGATCATTTCGCGGGGCGCAGCGACAACTACGCCTGCCTGCTGCGCATGCGGCACAGGAACGGCCAGTGGATCTGGATCCAGGACCGCGGCCGGGTCTTCGAATGGGATGGGCAGGGCCGGCCGCTGTGGATGGCCGGCGCGCATGCCGATGTGACCGAACTGCAGCAGGCGCGGCAGGATGCGGCCGAAACCCGCCAGCGCCTGCAGGCGGTGGTTGATGCGTCCGATGAGGTGGCGGTGATCGCCACCGATACCGATGGCACCATCACCCTGTTCAATACCGGTGCGCAGCGCCTGCTGGGCTACAGCGCAGCGGAGGTGGTCGGCCAGCGCCGGCTCGACGCCTTCCATGATCCGGCCGAGCTGAACGCCTGGCTGCAGCCGCTGGCCGATGCCGAGGGCAATCTTCCGGGCGTGTTCGAAGCGCTGAGTGCGCGTGCCGACGGGCAGACCTACTCGCGGCAGTGGACGCTGCTGCGCAAGGATGGCCAGCCACGGCAGGTGCGCCTGTCGATCAGCCGCATGGATGGGGCCAACGGGGTGCGCATCGGCTATGTCGGCATGGCCATCGACATCACCGAGATCCTGCAGGCCCGCGCCGAGGCCCGCTTGTCGGCGGAGAAGTTCGCCGGTGCGTTCACATCCGCCGCGCTGGGCATGGCCCTGGTTTCGCTGGAAGGGCGCTGGCTGGACGTCAACGACGCGCTGTGCCGGATCCTGGGCTATCCGCGCGAAGAGCTGCTGCAGGTCGATTTCCAGCGCCTGACCCACCCCGACGACCTGCAGGCCGATCTGGCGCTGGTGCACGACCTGCTGGCCGGGCGGCGCAGCCACTATCACCTGGAAAAGCGCTATCTCGACCGCGACGGCCGGGTGATCTGGGCACGCTTGTCGGTGTCGCTGGTGCGCAACGAGCATGGCCAGCCGCTGCATTTCGTGTCGCAGATCCAGGACATCACCGCCCAGCGCAGCAGCGAGCAGCGCTTGTTCGAGAGCGAGCAGCGCAGCCGGCTCACGCTTGATGCGGTGGCTGACCTGGTGCTCAGCGTCAACCTGGATGGCCGTATCGACTATGCCAATGCTGCGGCCGTGCGCATGCTGGCCGGCGATGGTGCGATGTCGCTGGCCGGGCACAAAGTGCAGGACGTGCTGGAACTGACCACCGAATACGCACCGGGCTCGGTGCTGGACGTCTCGGTGCTGCTGGACCCGGAAAGCAATGCCGTGGACCTGCATGCCGATCTGCTGCTGCGGCTGGGCACGGCAACGGTACCGGTGGACCTGACCCGCGCGTGGCTGCGCGATGACGAAGGCCATGTGCGCGGTGCGGTCTGGGTGCTGCGTGACGACACCCAGCAGCGTGCGCGCCAGCGCGAGGCGCGGCACCTGGCCGAGATCGACCCGCTGACCGAGCTGAGCAACCGCCGTGGTTTCGAAGTACACCTGCAGCAGGCCATCACCCGCGTCGAGCGTACCGGCCAGGCGGCCTCGCTGATGTACATCGACCTGGACCGCTTCAAGCCGGTCAACGACACCTGGGGCCATCTGGCTGGCGATGCCGTGCTGTGGGCGGTGGCCAGTGTGCTGCGCCACGGCGTGCGTGACTCGGACGTGGTGGCGCGGCTGGGCGGCGACGAATTCGCGGTGATCCTGTCCGGCTGCACGCCGCGCCGTGCCGCGCGCATCGGTGGCGAACTGCTGCATACGCTGGCATCGCTGTCCATTCCCTGGGACCAGGACCGGCTGCGGGTCGGTGCCAGTATCGGTGTCGCGCCGCTGGCCGGCGGCATGAGCGTGGACCAGGCTGTGGCCGCGGCCGACGCCCAGTGCTACCGGGCCAAGGCGATGGGCCGCAACAACGTGCAGGTGCAGGGCGAGCTGTCCGAGCTGCCGGGTGACGACGGCGAAACGGGCTGAACCGGCCCGCACCCGCGGGTGCGGATGAAGGATGTTTCATTTGCCCGCGCCGGCTGATTTGGCGAGCATGGGCCAGTCTCGACTCCAGCGGTGCCCATGTCGCGCGTATTGACCATCGAGGATGACGCCATCACTGCCCAGGAAATCGTGGCGGAGCTGGGCAGCCATGGCCTGCAGGTGGACTGGGTGGCCGATGGTCGTGAAGGCCTGGTGCGCGCGGCCAGCGGTGACTACGACGTGATCACGCTGGACCGCATGCTGCCCGGCCTGGACGGCCTGGCCATCGTCACCACGCTGCGCCGGATCGGCATTGCCACGCCGGTGCTGATGCTCAGCGCGCTGTCGGACGTGGACGAGCGCGTGCGCGGCCTGCGTGCCGGGGGCGATGACTACCTGACCAAGCCGTTCGCCTCCGATGAGATGGCCGCGCGGGTGGAGGTGCTGCTGCGCCGCCGCCAGCATCCAGCCAGCAACGAGACGCTGCTGCGCGTGGGGGACCTGCAGCTGGACCTGCTGGCGCGCACTGCCCACCGTGGCGCGCGCAGCCTGAGCCTGCTGCCGACCGAGTTCAAGCTGCTGGAGTACCTGATGCGCAACGCCGGGCAGGTGCTGACCCGGATGATGCTGTTCGAGGAGGTGTGGGGCTATCACTTCGACCCCGGAACCAACCTCATCGACGTGCATATCGGTCGCCTGCGGCGCAAGCTGGACCACGCCGATGCGCCGTCGCTGATCCGAACCGTGCGCGGCAGTGGCTATGTCCTCAGCGAAGCTGTCTGACGGCTGGCGTTCGTCCAGCAGCCGCCTGCTGGGGCTGTACAGCCTGCTGTTCGTGGCCTGGTCGTGCGTGCTGCTGGGGGTGCTGTATTGGCGGGTGTCGCTGTACCTGGACGAGCTGGCGCAGTCGGCAGTGCTGCAACGTGCGCACCTGTTCGAGCACTTCACCGGCGATGGGTTGACCGCGGCGCTGCGCGAGAACCGCCGCTACGACCTGCACGGCATCGATGCCTATGGGTTGTTCACGCCCGACGGAAAAGCGCTGGCGGGCATGCTGAAGTCGCTGCCGGCACAGCTGCCGCTGGATGGCAGCGCGCATCCGGTTTCCGGCCTGCCGATCACCGAGGCCTACGCGCGCGGCAAGCGTGGCTTCGGCCTGGCGATGCCCACCCGTGACGGCCGCATCCTGGTGCTGGTGCGCTACAGCGGGCCGTTGAACGAGGTCAATCATCTGATTCTTGATGCGCTGCTGTGGGGTGTTTCGCTGACCCTGTTGCCAGGCCTGCTGGGCTGGCAGTTGTTGCGGCGCCGGCCATTGCGCCGCATCCAGGCCATCGAGCAGGCCACTGCGCGCATCGTCGCCGGCGATCTGGGCCAGCGCCTGCCGTTGGCCAACCGCCGCGATGAACTGGACATGCTGGCGACCATCGTCAACGCCATGCTCGACCGCATCGAGCAGCTGATGACCGAGGTCAAAGGGGTGTGTGACAACATCGCCCACGACCTGCGCACCCCGTTGACGCGCGTGCGCGCGCAGCTGTACCGCATGCGCCAGCAGGTGCAGGAGGAAGACCCGCAGGCAGTGGCGCTGGAGCAGGTGCTGGAAGAAACCGACACGTTGATGGCACGCTTCCGCGCGCTGCTGCGGATCTCCGAGCTGGAGGATCACCAGCGTCGTTCCGGCTTCGCCACGCTGGCGCCGGACACGCTGCTGCAGGAGATCCACGCCTTCTATGCACCGCTGGCGGAAGAGAAAGGGCAGGCGTTGCTGCTGGAGTTGGCCGCCGATCTGCCTGGCGTGATGGGGGATCGCGGCCTGCTGTTCGAAGCGATCGGCAACCTGCTCGACAATGCGATCCGGTTCGCACCGGAGGGCGGCGGCGTGCAGCTGTCGGCGCGGGTGGAAGACGGCGCGACCTGCATCGCGGTGGAGGATTCCGGGCCGGGCATACCCGCGATGGAGCGCAGCCTGGTGTTCCAGCGTTTCCATCGGGCGGAGGCGAGCAAGGGCGGTGGATTCGGCCTGGGCCTGTCGATCGTGGCAGCCATTGCGGGCCTGCATGGGTTCCGCCTGCAGGTGACGTCGTCCACGCTGGGCGGCGCACGCTTCAGCCTGCTGTGCCGGCCGCAGGTGCTGTAGGGGTGTTTTTCTGCAGGGCTTGCAGCCCTGCACCTGCCGCAATCAACGTCAACGTCAAAAGCGGGCAGTCCGTGGGTTGGCGGGGTGGGTCCGGTTGCGGGGGACGCCGCAAGTCCCCCTCCGGGGCCCGGCCCAGCCGCTGGCGGCTGTGCGTTCGGGCGCT
>NZ_JAPTFX010000181.1:0-7809 GCF_030985895.1 Stenotrophomonas sp. Sm6012
CCCCCCCCCCCGGCCCGTTACAGCGCAGGAGCGGTGCGGACCAGGGTCCGCACCCACCGAAGGCGCACTGCGCAGTCGATCAGTACTTCCAGGTCAACGCCAGGCGCGCGGTGCGGCCCGGGGCCGGCATCACGCCCAGGGCAAGCGGGTCCAGATAGTAGCGGTCGGTCAGGTTGTCCACGCCCGCCTCCACCGACAGCTGGTCGTTGAAGCTCCAGCTGGCGAACAGGTCGACCAGGGTGGTCGGCCGGTACAGCTGCTGGATCGCCGACAGGCCGACGTTCCATTCCTTGTCCAGCTTGCTGATCGGGCCGGCGTTGTGCACCACGCGGGTGCCGAAGGTCAGGCGCTCGTCGAACAGGCGCGAACCCAGGGTCAGGTTGACCATGTAGCGCGGCGGATTCTGCGTGTTGGTGTACGAGCCCTCGAAGCCGCCATCGACGCAGTCCGGCGTGCCGGCCAGCTCAGCGTTCTTGCGCTGCTCGCCATAGGCGCGGCGCTCGGCGGCAATGTCCGGCGCACAGGTCTTGGCCTTGAAGTAGTAGTGCGCGGACAGATCGGCGAACAGCTTGCCGCTGTCATAGCTGGACTGGAACTCCATGCCCGACACCTTGAACCGGTCGACGTTGCGGATCAGGCCGGCCGACAGCGTGCGGTAGTCGCGGGTGATCAGGTCGTCGATGCGGGTATCGAAGTAGGCCAGCTTCAGCGCCAGGCGGTCGCCGGCGGTGAACAGGTCGTAGCGGATGGTGCTGGCACCGATTTCCCAGCTGCGCGCACGCTCCGGCTTCAGTTCACCCACCGGCTTGGCAGCGGTGAACAGGCCCAGCGTGGTCTCGAACAGGCTCGGCAGCTTGGTGCCTTCGGCGTACTTCACGTAGACCATGGTGTCTTCGCTGAAGCGGTAGGCCACGCTGGCGGTCGGCGAGAACGCGCTGTCGCGGCGGCGGATCGGCTGCGACCAGCTCCAGCTGACCGGCACTTCCAGGTCCTGCGCCTTGCCCGCGTCGTAGAAGTTCCAGCCACCGATGTCGGCCACCGTGCCCTTCTTGTACGGCGAGGCCAGCAGCGACTCCTGGGTGAAGTTGCCGTTGGCATCCGGGTACCAGTTCAGCAGCGCGATGCGCTTGGCCCGCCACGACGGCAGCGCCGGGTTGCCGTTGAGCAGCTCGGTGTAGCGGTACTGGCCCTGCACCTCGTAGGCATCGGGCGTGGCCAGGCGGTTGCGGTCATGCACATCCACGCGGTTCCAGCGGCCACCGGCCAGCAGCTCCCAATGCTCGTCAGGCTGCCACTTCAGCGAGGCCACGGCGCTGTATTCCTTGCGCTCGGCGTTGCGCAGGAAGCGGTTGTTGACCAGATCGTCGTGCATGACCGGCCCGGAGCTGCCCGGCGCGATGTCTTCATCGCTGTAGGACACGCCGTAGTCGAGCGTGAACGCACCCGCGTGCGTATCGAACCTCGAGGTGTTGCTGGCGTCCAGGCCGAAGCGCTTTTGCCGCAGCGGATTGCGGTAGGCATCCTTGTAGCCGGGGTCGCCACTGAAGCTGGGCGCGTCATACCACTCGGTGCGGCGGTCGAAATACCACGGCGTGATGCCGGTCAGGCTGTTGTACATCACGCTGTCGGTATCGGTGTAGGTGGCATTGACGCGCAGGTCGACCAGCTCGCTGTCCGGGTTGAAGCGGTAGCGCAGGGTGTAGCTGTCCATGTCGACGTGGCCTGGATCCCACTGCGGAATGCGGTCACGATCAACGCGGATGATCTGCGAGGCCATGATCTCGCCGGCGGTGCCTTCGTAACGGCGGTAGCCCGCCTCAAGCGTCTGCGCGTCGTCGATGCGCCAGGTGCCCTTGAGCAGCGCCGACTTCGAGCGCGAGGAGGTGTTGAACACCTCGGTACGCGGCGGGTTCAGCGGGGCCAGCGTGCGCCGGGTCTGCGGGAAATCATCGTAGCCATGCTTGCCCGAGAAGTAGTTGCCCGTATCGCGGTAGGCGTAGGCGGCGACCAGGTCGAAGCGATCCCAATGGCCGGCGGCGGCGACGTTGAAGAACTGGTTGCCGGTAGCGCTGCGGTCGGCGCGCGGCGCAGCACTGTACGCCGGCAGGTTGTTGGCGCTGGCATTGGCCAGGCCACCACGCACGCGCACGCCGAAATCGCGGCCTTCGCGCAGCACGTCACCGATCTTCAGCGTTTCCATCTCGACCACGCCGCCGATGCCGCCAGAGGCGTTGGCCTGCAGGCTGGGGCCCTTGGTGATGGTCAGGCTGGAGATCAGGTCCGGGTCCAGGTAAGTGCGCTGCGACTGGCCTGCATAGCCGCGGTAGGTGTCGATGCTGGACTGGCCACCGTCGATGATCACCGGCACGCGGCCCTGGCCCTGGATGCCGCGGATGTTGACGTCGAAGCCGTTGCCGACGCGCGGGTCGCCGGCGGTAACACCGGCCACGCCCTTGACGATGTCGCCGTTGGAGGTACCGCGGAAGCGCTCCAGATGCGTGCGGTTGAGCGTGGTGGTGGAGCCGACGCTGCGATAGCTGTCGAGCAGGCGGGCTTCGTCGCTGGTCGCGCCCGCATCGACACGGTCGCCGGCCACGCTCAGCGTGTCGGTGACGATCACGCCATCGCCGGCCTGCGCCGGCGTCGCTGCTTCCAGCGTGACTGCATCCGCGCTGACCCGGCGCACCGCCAGGCCACTGCCCCGCAGCAGGTCCCGCAGCGCGTCGTTGGCCGACAGGCTGCCGCTGACCGCACGCGAGGTCACGCCCTGGGCCAGCGCGGCCGGATAGACGACCTGGATGCCGGACTGGCGCATGTAGCTGCGCAGCGCTTCGTCCAGCGGCTGCGCCGGAATGTCGAAGCGCTGCACGGCGGCATGATCGCCGTGGGCGCTCTGTGCCAGCACGGACGGCGCGGCGCTGGCCAGGCCTGCGGCCAGCAATGCGATGCACAGGCGGGACGGGCGCAGCACGCGGCCCGGACAATGGGAGTCGAACATGGGGGAACCTGTCAGGTAATCAGTGCCGCAGGCGCGGCGTCATCCGCAACACAGGCGGACACGGCGACGTACGTGGCGGCGGCGGGTACGTTCGCGGGGTAAGACGGATGGGAGCGCGACGACCCCAAGGGAGATTTGCGGAAGATGGAGGGTGAAGGCATCCACGCATGGCGTGGATCTACTGGACGATGGCGACGCCGAAGGGAAGACGGGTGACCTTCAAACCGGCCGTCGCGGCCAGCGCATCCAGCGCCTGTTCCGGGCGATCGATGCGCAAGGCTGCACTTACCGCCGGCAGCCGAGAAAGATCACCGCGCACGAAGGTCGGCCCGGCACGATAGCGTCCCACCCATTGCACGGCGTCGGCGACACTGGCCTGCTCCAGCAGCAGTTCACCCTGGCGCCAGGCTCCGACGCTGTCCGCAGCCACGTCGCCCAGGCGCGTCACACCGCTGCGCTCACCGTAGACCGCGCGCTGTCCCACCTGCAGGTAGGTCCAGCCACCGTCGGCAGGGCTGGCCACCCGCACCCTGCCCTGCCCGACCTGGGTTTCCACCTGGCCATCGCCGCGCGCGACGGTGAACGCGGTCGAGATGTCCTCGACCACGCCATTGCCCGCACGCACGCTGAAACGCCGCTCTGCATCAGGGGTGACGTCGAACCAGGCGCGTCCGCGCAGCAGCTCGACCTGGCGCGCATGCGCGTCGAAGCGCACGGCGATCGCGCTGTCCGCATCCAGCACCGCGCGGCTGCCATCGGGCAGCTGCACGTCCTGCACCACGTGCGTGCTGCGGTGATCGGCCTGCAGGCGCAACCAGGCTTCCGGCCAGGCCACCAGCATCGCCAGTGCCGCCGCCGCAGTCATCGCCCAGCGCAGTCGCCGCGGCCGCAGCCGCTGCACTGGCCTGGCCTGCGGACGCGGCCCGATGCTGCGCCACAGCGCGCGCTCGTGTTCGAACGCCCGGCGGTGCTCCGGCTGGGCCAGCCAGCGCTCGAACTCGTGCATCCGCGCCTCACCGACGTCGCCCGACGCCAGCCACGCGATCCAACCCCGGGCCTGTTCGGCCAGGGCATCGTCATTGGCGGCGGGCAGCATGTTCGGCGGGCTCATCGGCTGGCGGACAGGCGCATTCAAGCGCGGGCAGGGGAACTAGACCGCATCCACGGTCCAGTGATCAAGACGTTCCAGCGAAGCGCAACCCCAAGATCGGACGGTCATCGACCGCTGCGCGCCCAGGCCAGGCGTTGCAGTGCCGTGCGTACATGGTTCTCGACGGTGGTGACCGACACGCCGAGCCGGCGCGCGATCTCGGCCTGGGTCAGGCCCTGCAGGCGATTGAGCCGGAAGATCGTTCGCGTCGGCTCCGGCAGGTGTCCCGCCGCGTCCAGCACGCGCTGCAGTTCGTCCTGTGCCATGGCCTGCTCCTCGGTCGAGATCACCTCATCCGGCCCCCACAGATAGTGGTCCGCCAGCAGGCGGTTGCGGCGGGTCGATTCACGACCGTGGTCGGTGGCCAGGTTGGCGGCCAGCCGGTACAGGTAGGCGCGCGGGTTGTCGATGGCCTGGCTGTCGTCGACCCCACGCGCCTTGAACCAGACCGCCTGGATCACGTCCTCGGCGCCGCCGTCGCTCCCCAGGATGCGTTGGACGCGGCGCAGCAGCGCTGACCGCTCGCGGATCAGCAGTTCGGTGAGGGTGGCGGCATTGGAGGACATGCGCGGAGCCGGTACCACGGAAAAGAAGGCGTCGCGCATGCTACCCCGTTAATGCGAATCAGTCACGTTTGCATTCCTGACGGCTCTCACAGGCAGTCGGTCAGCCCGTCGTAGACACTCATACCGGTTCGAGGCAGCAAGGCATGCAGCGCGTCATGTCCGGATCCAGCGCCCCATACCTCCAACAGTTCGTCCAGCCGGGTTCCTGCAGCCAGAGGCACCGCGCAGGCATAGCGGCCGACATCGGCATCGATCTGCCCGGTCTGCCGGACCCAGGTCGAGCTTCCCGAAAAGGTCCAGATGCAGCCGGCAACCACGCCGGTGGACTGTTGCACCGAGCAGCGCAGGCGCATCGCCCTGAGGTTGTAATACTCCCCCTCGCAGAAGGTATCGCCACAGACGTCGTCAAAGCCGCGCACCAGCTGACGCTCGGCGGCGAGGAAACGCGCGTGGCCGGCGCCCGGTGCGGGGTAGTCACGGGCATCCACATAGAGCGGACCGGCCTGCACGGCCCCCGCCATCAACAGCCCGCAGGCCAGCCATCGCGTCTTGAACCCGCCCATCAGCCGTCCCTCCGCGCATTCCGGATGCAGTCGGGCAGCACGTCGAACAGGCCGTGATCGAGCCCCGGCAGGGGCCCCACCAGGCCACCCGGTGCGTCCAGCGCGGCATGGAAAGCCTCAACCGGCACCCCCGGATGCAACTCCACCGGACAGACCCAGCGGCCATTATCGACGCGAATCTCGCCACTGTCGGCCTGTACCGCCAGCTCGCTGGCAGCAATGACCCAGGCACATCGCTGCACGGTGCCGCGATGGGCCAGCACGGCGCAACGAAACTCCAGTACCTGGTAATTGCTGTACTGCCCTTCACACCAGGTATCGGCGCAGCGTGCATCGAACTCCCCCGTCAGCGCAGCCTCCAGGCCATAGGCGCGCTCCCAGTTGGCCTCCGGTCGCGGATAGTCGATCAGATCGACGTGCAGGCCCCGGGCAGGCGCCGGCAGGGACACCAGCAGCAGCGCGACGGCGGTGAATCGGGCATACCAGGACATGGGCAGCACTCCTCGGAGATGGGGGTCCAGCCTGCGCCGCCCGCGCCGGGTTCCCCATCAGCCAAACCCCGGGCGGTCCGTAGGGACGCCCCGCGCGGTGCCGTGGGCTGCCCTCCCCTGCACAGCGCCCGGCAAAGGCATAAAATGGTCAGCTATCCGTCTACACCCCCACCTGGAGCACACCATGGGTCTGGAACTCGTCTCGCCCGGCAAGAACCCGCCGGAAGAAATCAACGTCATCATCGAGATCCCGAAGGACTCGGAGCCGGTGAAGTACGAAGTGGACAAGGAAACCGGCGCGATCTTCGTCGACCGCATCCTGTCCACCCCGATGCGCTACCCGTGCAACTACGGCTACGTGCCGAGCACCCTGTGTGGCGATGGCGACCCGGCCGACGTGCTGGTGGTGCTGCCGCTGCCGCTGGTGCCGGGCTCGGTGGTGCGCTGCCGTCCGGTCGGCGTGCTGAAGATGAGCGACGAGGCAGGCAGCGACGAGAAGATCCTGGCCGTGCCGGTCTCGAAGATCTTCAGCGGCTACGCCCACGTTGAAGACATCGCCCAGGTGTCCAGCCACTGGCTGGAGCGCATCGGCCACTTCTTCGAACACTACAAGGACCTGGAAAAGGGCAAGTGGGTCAAGCTGGACGGCTGGGGCGGCGCCGCCGAGGCCAAGCAGATCCTGATCGAAGCGCACCAGCGCCACCTCGACAGCAAGGCCTGAGCCTGAACCGGATCGCTCCGGCATGCCCTGCCGGAGCGATGCGGGTCACGTTTCAAGACGACGGCACATCACTCTTGCTGTCGTATTAGGTAAATTGCGTCACTTCACACGTCGTCGACATCCATCGTCGAGACAGCCAGGGGAATGTGTCGTGCGTATTCTGCTTGTTGGGGATGCAGCCAGCCTGCCGGCCGAGCTGACCGAATTCATTGCCGATCTTGGGGAAGACTGGCAACCGTTGACCGCCGCCGATGGCCAGACCGCGATGACCGCGGTGGCTACGCAGGGCGTGGATGCGGTGATCGTCTGCCCGCAGCTGCCGGACCTCAATGCCACCACGCTGCTGGGCCAGATCCGGACCCTGCGCCCGGAAACCATCCGCATCGCGCTGGTGGATGCCCTGCATGGCAACCGGCCGCCGCCGGCACGCCTGATCGGCGTTGCCCATCGCTTCCTGCCGTTGCCGCTGGCGCCGGAAGTGCTGCTGGAGGCGCTGACCAGCCTGGAAGAGCTGCGCGAGGTGCTGGACAGCCCGCGCCTGCGCGATGCCATCGGCCGCATCGAGAAGCTGCCATCACCGCCGCACCTGTACCTGAGCCTGACCCAGGCGCTGGAGCACGACGACGATGCCGACAGCGCTGACGTCGCCAAGCTGGTCGCCGCCGATCCGGCCATCGCCGCCAAGGTACTGCAGTTGTCGAACTCGGCGTTCTTCAGCCAGGGCCGCACCATTTCCGACCTGCGCACCGCGGTGACCCGGCTGGGCCTGGCCACGCTGCGCGACCTGGTACTGGCCAGCGAAGTGTTCTCGGCACCGACGCTGTCGACCGCCGAACGCAATTCGCTGCAGCAGCGCGCCCTGCTTGCCTCGCGGCTGGCCGCACGCCTGCTGCCCGAATCCAGCGCCGAACTGGGCGCGACCGCCGCCCTGCTGGCCGACATCGGCCTGCTGCTGCCCGGTGTGCGCAATGAACGTTCCGAACCGTCGCTGGCGGGCGATACGCGTCCCGGCCACGCCGAGGCGGGCGCCTATCTGCTGGGACTGTGGGGCCTGCCGATGCCGATCATTGAAGCAGTGGCCTTCCACCTGCAGCCGCAGCGCGCCAATACACGCAGCTTCTGGGTGACCGGTGCGGTGCACGTGGCACTGGCCCTGGTCAACGGCGATCCGGTGGACGAGGACTACCTGCAGCGCGCGGGCGTGCTCAACAAGCTGCCGCTATGGCGCGAGCATGCCAATGCGTTGATGGGGCTGGTCCCCAGCGACGCCTGAACCCGCCACTGCATCCCAGCGAACTCAAGGGGCGCGGCGGGCGCGCG
>NZ_JAPTFX010000182.1:0-7774 GCF_030985895.1 Stenotrophomonas sp. Sm6012
CGTTTTTGCCATAAACGACTTGGATTCCCTCCGTCCCCTTTTTTCATGCAGTGAACCAGTCGCGCAGGAAATCGATCAGCTGCCGCACTTTGGGCGACGGCTGGGCGCTGTGTGGATAGACCGCGTACACGCTCTGCTGTGGGAAACGGTGATGGCGCAGTACTGGCCGCAGCCGGTTCATGGCCAGGTCGTCCTCGATCAGCCAGTGGGGAAGAACGGTGACCCCGGCACCGGCCACGGCGAAGGCGCGCAGGCTGCTGGCGCCATCCACGCGTACCACTGCATTGGCCGGATGGGTGGCAAACAAGGCGTCGCTGCCATCCGGCGCCACCACGGGCACGTCGGCCAGCCGTGGGTAGCCCAGGCGTGGCAGTGTGCCGAGCTGCACCGGATCGTCCGCGGCATCAGCGGACGGCAGGCGCGCCAGCAGTGAAGGCGCCGCCACCGCGCACAGAGGGTGCTGTTCCAGCTCGCTCGCATGCAGGCCAGAGTCGGGCAGGCGGCCCAGACGGATCGCCAGATCAAAACGCTCCGGAATGAGGTCGGCCGGTGCCGGCGAGGTCGACAGATGCAGTTGCAGGGCCGGGTGGCGCGCGCGGAACGCCTCCAGCGCCGGGATCAGGCGCAGCTGTGCGTATTCCGGTGTGGTGGTCAGGCGCAGTACGCCCTGCAGCTGGTGCTGGTCGCGGCGCGCGGCATCGATCGCCGCCTGTGCAGCATCCAGCGCCTGCACGCAGTTCTGCAGGAACTGTTCGCCGGCCTCGGTCAGGGCCAGGTGACGGGTACTGCGCAGCAGCAGGGTCACGCCCAGCTCCTGTTCCAGCCGCTTCAGGTTGAAGCTGACCACCGCGCGGCTCAGGCCGAGGCGGTCGGCTGCCGCGGTCAGGCTGCCGGCCTCGACCACGGCGCGGAAGATATCGAAGCGATCGAGGCTGACCATGGGCGTCAATTGTCAAAATAGATTTGACAGTGTTGCAGCTGTCGTCGTGTTTTTCCAACAACGGCTGCCGGGCATGCTGGCCGCTTCCCTGCTGGAGTGCCGTCGATGCCGTCCCCCCGCCTGCGCCATGAGGCGATCTTCCTGCTGGTGTTCGCCCTGGACCTGGTCAACATGTTCATTGCCACGGTGGCCTATCCGGCATTGGCGGCTGAGCTGCATGCCGACGTCGGCACCCTGGCCTGGGTCGGCACCGCCTACATGCTGGGCCTGAGCGTGGTGATCCCGTTGGCGCCGTGGCTGGCCGCGCGCTGTGGCGAGCGTCGCCTGCTGCTGGTGGCACTGCTGCTGTTCGCGATCGCCGCTGCGCTGGCGGGAGCCGCGCCGGGTATCGGCTGGCTGCTGGGGTGGCGCCTGCTGCAGGGGCTGGCCGGTGGCCTGCTGATTCCGGTGGCCCAGGCGGCAGCCTACCGACAGTGCACGCCTGACCAGCGTGGTGCGCTGACCCGGCGCATCCTGCTGGTGGCGCTGCTGGTGCCGGCACTGGCACCCGCGCTGGGCGGGCTGATGGTGCAGTGGCTGTCCTGGCGCGGTGTGCTCTGGGCCAGCCTGCCGCTGGCAGTCATGGCGATTGGGCTGGTGCTGGCGTGGATGCCGGCCGACGTTCGTCGTACTGCACCGCGCCTGCAGGCCCATGCGCTGTCCACCGCGATGACGGCACTGGGCGCGCTGCTGCTGGCGTTGACCTGGCTGGGCGAACCCGGGCATCGTCTTGCCGGCAGCGGGTTGCTGATGATCGCGGTGGTGCTCGCCGTCGTGCACCTGCGGCATGCACGTCGGCAGCCGCAGCCCCTGCTGCGCTGGTCACTGCTGTCCCATCGCAGCCTGCGCCTGGCGATGCTGGTGTATCTGGCGGTGCCGGGCGTGTTCATCGGCAGCCAGCTGGTCAGTACCCTGCAACTGCACCAGGCCGGTTACAGCGCCGCGCGCATCGGCGCACTGATGCTGCCGTGGGCGCTGGCCTCGGCCCTCGCCATCACCGCCAGCAAGCGCCTGCTGGCTCGCTTCGGCCCGGCCGCAGTGCTGCGTGCCGGCATGTTCCTGCAGGCCAGTGGCCTGCTGGCGATGGCGCTGTTGCCACAGCCGGCGTTTGCGCTGGCCGGGCTGCTGTTCGCGCTGATGGGTGCTGGCGGCAGCCTGTGCAGCAGCACCGCGCAGACACTGGCCTTCCATGGGGTCGAGGGCGAAGCGCTGGGCGATGCCAGTGCGCTCTGGAACCTCAACCGCCAGCTCAGCTTCTGCCTGGGCACCGCCGCGCTCGCGCTGCTGCTGGCACTGGCCATGCAATGGCTGCCGGCCCGCGCCACCGGCGTGGCGCTGGGTCTGGCCGCCGCACTGACCCTGCTGCCGATGCTGCTGTTGCGTCGGCCGAAGCAGCTTTTTCTTCCACACCCTGGAAATTGATGATGGATACCACCGCAGAACATGAAATCCACCGCCTGCACGACAAACTGCAGGCCTGGTTCCGTGCCGAGGTCGGCATCGACGCACTGGATGATCTGATGGCGCATTTCTGCGCGGACTTCAGCATGGTCGGTATCGCCGGCCGCCGGCTGGACCGGCATGCCGTGCAGGCCTTGTTCGCGGGTACCCATGGCGCACGGGCAGGGCTGAAGATCACCATCGAAGCCGTGCAGGCGGTGGAAGTCCCATCACCGTTGGCAGTGCTGCGCTATCGCGAAGGGCATGCGATCGATGGCGGCGAGCCCGCATGGCGCGAGTCGCTGGCGGTACTGAGGCAGGAGCAGGGGCGCTGGTGCTGGCCGGCACTACCGGGCGACGGCACATGTGCCATCAGTCCTGCCTGTATCCACCGCAGAATGCAAAGCCCGCCCACACTTCACGGCACATGGCAGGAGTAGGCTTGAGGCTTTCCTGCCGGGAGGGGTCTCCATGCGTGTGCGTGCCGTTGCTGTAGCCATCGCCCTTTGCCTGTCCAGCACCGTGCTGGCTGCCGATACCCCGCCGATGACCCCGGACATCAGCGGCAAACCCTTCGTTGCGCCGGATGTCGGCCGCGACTACGACAAGCGCGTGGTGATGGTGCCGATGCGCGATGGCACCAGGCTGTATACGGTGATCGTGGTGCCCAAGGGTGCCCACAATGCGCCCATCCTGCTGACCCGCACGCCCTACGATGCAGCCGGCCGTGCCAGCCGCAGTGATTCGCCGCGCATGCGTGACCTGCTGCCGCAGGGCGACGAGGTGTTTGTCGACGGCGGTTACATCCGCGTGTTCCAGGACATCCGTGGCAAGTATGGCTCCGAGGGGGATTACGTGATGACCCGGCCGCTGCGCGGGCCGTTGAACAACACCAAGGTCGACCATTCCACCGACGCCTGGGACACCATCGACTGGCTGGTGAAGAACGTGCCCGAGAGCAACGGCAAGGTCGGCATGCTCGGTTCATCGTATGAAGGTTTCACCGTGGTGATGGCACTGACCGACCCGCACCCGGCGCTGAAGGTGGCCGCACCGCAGAGCCCGATGGTGGATGGCTGGATGGGTGACGACTGGCTCAACTACGGTGCGTTCCGCCAGGTCAACTTCAACTACTTCGCGATGCAGACCGAGAAGCGCGGCAAGGGTACGCCGCTGCCCAGCCTCGGTTACGACGACTACAGCACTTTCCTGCGCATCGGTTCGGCCGGTGACTACGCGCGTTTCACCGGCGTGGACCAGCTGACCTGGTGGAAGAAGCTGGTCGAGCACCCGGCCTATGACGCCTTCTGGCAGGGCCAGGCGCTGGACGCGGTGATGGCCAGGACGCCGTTGAAGGTGCCCACCATGTGGCTGCAGGGCCTGTGGGACCAGGAAGACATGTGGGGCGCCAACCACGCCTACCAGGCGATGGAAGGACGCGACAGTGGCAACAACCGCAATTACCTGGTGATGGGCCCATGGCGGCACAGCCAGGTGAACTACAGCGGCAGCGAACTGGGCGCGCTGAAGTTCGATGGCGATACCGCGCTGCAGTTCCGCCGTGATGTGCTCAAGCCGTTCTTCGACCAGTATCTGGTGGACGGTGCAGCGAAGGCCGACACGCCGCCGGTGTTGATCTACAACACCGGCGAAAACCACTGGGACCGCTTGAAGGGCTGGCCGCGCAGCTGCGACAAGGGCTGTGCCGCCAGCAGCAAGCCGATGTACCTGCGCGCCGGCGGCAAGCTGGCGTTCCAGGCGCCGGCGGCAGGCGAGGGCGACTTCGAGGAATACGTGTCCGATCCGGCCAAGCCGGTGCCGTTCGTGCCGCGACCGGTGCGTTTCGGTGACCGTGACATGTGGACCACCTGGCTGGTCAAGGACCAGCGCTTCGTCGATGGTCGCCCGGACGTGCTGACCTTCATCACCGAACCGCTGACCGCGCCGCTGCGCATCGGCGGCGCTCCGGTGGTGCATCTGCAGGCGTCAACCAGTGGCACCGACAGCGACTGGGTGGTGAAGCTGATCGACGTGTATCCGGACCAGGAAGCGTCGACGCCGGAAATGGGCGGCTATGAGCTGCCGGTATCGCTGGCGATCTTCCGCGGCCGCTACCGTGAGGGCTTCAGCGATCCGAAGCCGCTGGCTGCCAACGAAGTGCTGCCGTACCGCTTCGATCTGCCCAACGCCAACCACACCTTCCAGAAGGGGCACCGGGTGATGGTGCAGGTGCAGTCCAGCCTGTTCCCGCTGTACGACCGCAACCCGCAGACCTACGTGCCGAACATCTACCTGGCCAAGCCGGGCGACTACCAGAAGGCCACGCAGCGGGTCTGGCACAGCGCGGCGCAGGCCAGCTACATCGATCTGCCGGTGTATTGAGCTTGATGAGGTACGCCGGGCACGCGATGCCCGGCGGCCGCGGTAGTGCCGACCGCTGGCCGGCGTCCGAGACGGCGCGCCAACGCGGAGTCATCGCGCGTTGGTCGTGGTCGCATGATTCGGGTAGTGCCGGCCGCTGGCCGGCATCTGTGATGGTGCGAAAGCGTGTCGACCAAGGTCGACACCTGCCAGGGTAGAAGCTGCTATCCGACCTTTGATGGGCCGGTGCGCCAGCGGCTGGGTACCAGGCCGAAGCGCTTGCGGAATGCGGCCGCGAAGTTGCTGGGATGGCGATAGCCACTGGCGGCCGCAGCCTGCTCGACGGTCCAGCCGTCTTCGCGCAGGCCCTGTTCGGCGTGGCGCATGCGCTGCTCGTGCAGGTAGTCGAACACCGAGCAGCCATACTGCTGGGCGAAATGGCGGCGCAGCGAGCTCGGACTCATGCAGGCCAGCTGTGCCAGTTCGAGCAGGCTGTGGGCGTGGCTGGGATCATCGTGCAGGTAGGCTCGCACGCGCTCCAGGCGCTCGCGCTGTCCCGCGCGCAGCGTGCGCACGTGGTCGGTCTGCAGATCCTCGGCCTGCAGGCCGACGGCCAGCAGCTGCAGGGCCACGCCCTCGCGCCACAGCGCATCGATGCCGTCCTGCCAGGGGCTGTCGAACAGTTGGCCCAGCACCGGCAGCAGGGTGTGCGGAATCGCCCAGTGGCGGCACTCCAGGTGGGTGTTGAGCGCCGTGTGCAGCTGTGGCAGCTGGAACAGGTCCGGATCGATCTCGGCCGGCACCATCACGCTGACGCCGCGCATGCGCGTCTCGCCCGGATGTGCGCCGGTCATCTCGACCTGCTCGCGATGGTGCGCGGTCATCGCGGTGCCGGCGCGCAGAGTGAAGCCCGCGCGTCGTGGCATGCGGACGTCGACCTGGCCCTGCAGCATCACGCGGATGGCCAGCCCCGGGCTCTGCTGGGCGGTGGCGACGTACGGGAAACGATTATGCACGTCGGACGCGATCAGGCTCATGCCGCCGCGCAGGAACTGCTCGTTGACCTCGCCGTGGCCGGCCCACTGGTCGTCGCGCAGGTGTTCCGGATCGGCGCGGTAATCAAAGCCGTGGCGGTGGCCGAAACGGCGGTAATCGGCAAAAGTGAAGTATCGGGACATTGCTCGGCACGTACGCAGGAGGTGGACGCTGGCTGTGCCTGGCCCATGCGCTCTGCGATGCAGATGCATGTCCGGTCGTGGCCTGTGCAGACCCGCTGCGATGCGGTGGCGACGGCATGCCGGATGGCTGGGGAAACGCCAGATTGGAATGTGTGTGTCGAAGAAACTGGAAACGTTTCCCATTGTCGCCCTGATTCATCTGCATTTGATTTCGAGATGGTCAAAACGATTGATCAATACGGCCAAGTTGATTGCTGCACAGAACATACGGCGGCGTCTTGCATGCTAATCCATACGCAGATCCCTACATCAACCAGAGTTGAGGTTTTATGGGTGGAACGATCGTTCGTGGACGCACTGTCTGCCGGGTCATCACAGGCAACGTCGTAGCGTGAGGGTTCAACAGCGGCCAGCCGCATCGAAACCCCCACAGATGGAGAACGCAGATGATTGATTACCAGCTCACCGGCAAGACCGCGATCGTGACCGGAGGTGTATCCGGCATCGGTCTGGCGGTCGCACAGACCCTGGCTGCGTCCGGTGCGCGTATTTCGGTCTGGGATCTCAAGCAGGACGCGGTGGACGCCACGGTGGCGCAGCTGCAGGGCAGCGGTGCGCAGGCCATGGGCATTGCACTGGACGTGACCGATGATGCCGCCGTCGAGGCGGCGGTGCAGCTCACGGTGAAGGAACTGGGCGGCCTGCATGTGGCGGTCAACAACGCCGGTATCGGCGGACCGGCCGCCAGCAGCGGTGACTATCCGATCGATGGCTGGCAGCGCGTGATCGATGTCAACCTGACCAGTGTATTCCTGTGCCAGCGTGCGCAGATCCAGGCGATGCGTACAGCGGGTTCCGGTGGCAGCATCATCAACATGGCGTCGATCCTGGGCCAGGTGGGCTATGCCGGTTCCACCGCCTATGTCGCGGCCAAGCACGGCGTGGTCGGGCTGACCCAGACCGCTGCCTGGGAGCATGCGGGCGACGGTATCCGTGTCAACGCGGTCGGTCCGGGGTTCATCAGCACGCCGTTGCTGGAGAAGATGGACCCGAAGGTACGCGCCACCCTGGAAGCACGGCACGCGCTGAAGCGGCTGGGCACGGCCGAGGAAGTCGCGGCGCTGGTGGCCTGGCTGGCCAGCGACGATGCCTCGTTCGCGACCGGTACCTATTACGCGATCGATGGTGGCTACCTGGCGCAGTGATGGGTTGATCGCCGATGGCGCCGGGCGCGGCCTGGCGCCACCGGGTGAACGAGCCGTGGTGCTGCCTTCACCCCCGTCCCACGCTGTGCACGCAACGCTGCCGGAAATACCCGGAGGCGGCGATGGAACTCACCCAGGATGTCTCGATCCTGCTGCGCGTAGGCGCGGCGATGCTGTTTGGTGGCGTGCTCGGCGTCGAGCGCGAAATGGGCAAGCACGCTGCCGGCCTGCGCACGCACATGCTGATTGCCGGCGCCGCTGCGCTGATCGTCGGCCTCGGCGATTCGGTGGCCGAGCATTTCCAGCAGGAGCGCTACCGCGATCTGCTGCAGGTTGATCCGGTGCGACTGATTGAAGCAGTGGTGGCCTGCGTCGGTTTCGTTGCGGCCGGCACCATCCTGCGCGGTTCGCGCGAGGATCAGGTCAGCGGGTTGACCACCGCCAGTTCACTGATCATGGCCGCCGCCATCGGCATTGCCGTGGGCATCGGCAAGTATGTGATCGCGATCGGGGTCAGCGTGCTGTGCGTACTGGTGCTGGCGGTGATGCGGCGATTGGAGAGGCGGATTTCGTAGGGAATGCAGGCGTAGGGAATGCAGGGTTGGCGGGGC
>NZ_JAPTFX010000183.1:0-7773 GCF_030985895.1 Stenotrophomonas sp. Sm6012
CTACCGCCCGCCCTCGGGCTGGACGGCCTGCGCCGACCTCACCGACATTCACCCCATCACGGGCCGCGCCCGGATTTTTGCGGTGCTGATCGCGGTTATTCCTTCGTCTCGATGAGCCACCACACGGCAGGCGGCAAGGCGCGGCCCGTGATGGGGTGAATGTCGGTGAGGTCGGCGCAGGCCGTCCAGCCCGAGGGCGGGCGGTAGCCGCGCACGTCGCCATCGCCGTTCCAACGGCGGGCGCGTACCGTGCCAGCGGCGTAGATCGCCGCCATGCGCGGGCGGCTAATGGTGGTGCGGGTCATGGGGGCTTCTCCTTCCAGCGAAGCGCCCCGGTCGAGGCCGGGGCGCTTGCCTTCGGCGCGGGTCAAGCGGCCAGCGCCTCGGCGGGTTCATCCGCCATTGCCTCGGCATCCTCCGTGGCGTCCTGCTCCGAGCCTTCTTCCTGCGCGGCATCCTGCGGGCCAGCGGCCTTGAAGATGGCGGGCATCCAGCCCGAGCCATCGGCCAGGCTTGCGGCCTTGGGCGCGTCGGCGTCCTCGTGCTCGTCGTTGGCGGATTCGCCTTCGGTGCTGTCGAAACCGCGCCGCAGCTTTTCCAGCGTGCGCAGCGCCTTGGCCTCGGCTTCGCGCAGCAGGCCGCGATGAATGGCGGCTTCGCCGTTGCGGTCGATGGTGACGATGGCACCGGCCACCTCGCGCACTTCGGGGGTGTAGCCCTGTAAGGCGTCCTCCGCGTCTTGCAGTTCCCCGACCACCTGATCGCGCCGCTGTTCCAGCTTCTCGGCTTTGGCTTCGTCCTCGGCGTCGCAGGCTTCTTCCAGTTCGCCGTCGATCTTTTCGAGGCGGGTTTCCAGCGAGGCGATGCGGCGGGCCTCACGGGTGGTCGGCTCGCGACGATGGCGCGGGGCGTTCTGGAACGCCTGCCGTTCCTCGTAGGCCAGATGCGGCACGGCCTCCACCCATGCCCACCCCTCGGCGCGCACGTCCTCGGCCAGCGTTGCCAGCTTGTCGCGCACCAGCGTTTCCAGCACTGCGGTATCGGTGAGGTAGGTTCCGGCATCGCCTTCCGCGAACAGGTCACGGCGGATGCCGCCGCCTGCCTGCCGGTAGGTGTCCAGCCCGACGAAGCGCACCAGCGCGTGCGTGGCGTCGATTTCGCGCTCGGTCAGGCGCTCGCGCAGCTTGGACGGGCTGCGCTGCCATTCCGGCGCACCATAGAACGCGGCTTCCTGCGCGGCGTGGTCGTCGGTGATGGTCAAGGCCATCAACTGTTCCAGCGTGACGGTTCCGGCGCGATAGTCGGCCATCAGGCGCGGCGCGATGTGGGCCAGCTTCAAGCGGCGCTGCACCACCAGCGGGGACACGCCGAAGTCGGCGGCAATGTCCTCGATGGGCCGGCCTTCCTTGACCAGCGCGGCGAACGCCTCGAACTGGTCGGCGGGGTGCATCTGCTCGCGCATCAGGTTTTCCGCGAGGCTGACGGTGCGGGCCGAAGCATCGGGCACCAGCAGGCACGGCACTTCGTAGTCGGCGGGGATGCGCTTCTTCTTCGCCAGCAGCTTCAAGGCGGTCAGGCGGCGATCACCGGCCACCACTTCGTAAGCCTCGCCATCGGCGGAAAGGATGACGATCAGGTTTTGCAGCAGGCCGATGCGGGCAATGCTCGCGGCCAGTTCGGGGATGGACAGGCGCGGCATCTTGCGGGCGTTGCGCTTGGAGCGGCGCGGCAGCAACTGCGACAGCGGAACCAGAATCAGGTTCTTGGACGGGTCGGCCATTTCCAGCGGTGCGGCGGTTTCGATGGCGGCGATTTCGGTTTTGAGTACGGCGTTCATGGTGATAACTCCTTGCGGTTAGGGATGCAGCAGCGAGAGAAGCGGCAAGGGCTGCTGCCTGCCCCTGCCGCGTGGGGATTCAGGCTTTCAACTGGCGCAGGCCATCGGCCAGCAGCCACAGGGCGCGATTCAGGCGCACGCTTTGGTCGATGCCCTGCACGGGCCGGGTGGTCTGGCGGCGGCCATTCGCGGCGCGGGCGGACAAGCCGCCTTTGGTCAAGTTCTCCTGCGTGCGGTTGAACACGCTCCACAGGTCGCGGCGGTCATCGTCGTGGCGGCGCGGCATCAGGATTTGCGATTCCGTGATGGGCGCGGGCTTGTCCTCGTCGTACTTCAACGCCAGCGCAGCGCGGGCGAACACTTCCGATTCCCCGGCGTCGAGCGTGATGGCGCGCATGGCATCGCGGGATTCCTGCGCCCGGTCGAAGCCGTGCAGGACTTCGTAAGCGCCTTCGATGACGTGCCCGGCTACGTCGCCCTTGTGCGGCACGCGCACGTCGGCCACGGTGTCGCCGCAGACAAGGCCATTGCTGCAAACGAAGCGGAACATCCCGGCCAGCATCTGATAGCTACTGGTGCCGTCATGGGAGTTCAGCAGGATGATTTCGTTGGCCTCGCGGCCGTTGATCTGGCTGGCGTGGCGCAGCCGGATCATGTGCTTGGTGTAGTCGCGGCGGTCGTCGTGGCGCACGCGGGTTTGCGTCACCATGAAAGGCTCGAAGCCTTCCCCGCGCAGTTCTTGCAGCACGGTCGCGGTGGGGATGTAGCTGTACCGCTCGGAGCGGCTTTCGTGTGGTGCCTCCGCGAAGATGGACGGGGCCACTGCCCGGATTTGGTCATCGGACAAGGGACGTTCCGAACGCAGCACCGGGGAACGGGAAGCGAAGCGGGATGCGAGTTGCATGGCATTTCTCCTGACAAAGAAAAAAGGGTTTGCTGTTCACCGCACACCGGATTCCTAGATTCGGAGCCCAGCCTTTCGGCTGTTTGGTGCGGTCGGCACGAGGAACCCGGTTGGCCCTGTTGCCACCGTCTTTCCTGAGTTCATCGCCCGCGACGGTCAGGAGCGCGCGGACGGGGGCCGTCAAGGAGGCAAGCGCAGGGTTGGTGCGGCCCGCAGCGAAGCGAGGACACGGCCCTGCGCGCCTTGACGGCGCACGGGCGCGGGCTACAGTCGCGGACAAGGTGATGAAGTCAGGGGAGACGGCTGGACATGGCAACGGCCCCTCAACACGCCGATCGCACGGCAAGCGAAGCGCGCAGGCCCGGATCTAGGAATCCGGGCCGGAGGCGTCAGCCGAGCGGAGCGAGGGAACGATGGAAGCCCGAATGGGGCGAGACGCCGCAGGCGGCTCGATGCGCTACGCGCACGACAGCGCGACCGGCCATGTTTCTTGGCCGGGGACGTCCGGACTTCAAGGCTCGATGCACAAGCTCATGCGCCAGTCATCGGGAAACAGGTTCGACAGCGACTGCCGTGGTCTGGCCGATCCGGCGCAGCCGGTTCGGCGGTCTTTGAGGGGCGCCAAGCATTGCGCGGCGGGGATAGCCCGCAGGGCTTTCCCCTGGAGGCAAGCGAAGCGCGCAGCGCCCCGGAAGGCGCGCGAAGGCATCACGCCGAGTCGTCAGGGCGCAGGCTGGATTCCGCAGCCGGCATCCACGGCGATGACGAGTCCAGCAGGTAGCGCGCACCGCGCGCGTACAGACCCGACAGCCCGGTGGGCCGGTAGAACCCGGTGACGCGGTGCCGGAACTGTGCGCCGTATTCGTTGGTGTAGATCACCGCGTCGCCGATCTTGAAGCGCAAGGGTTGTCCGTTCTCCGGTGCGAACGGCTTGAGCGCATCGTGCTGCGCCGTGATTTCGATGATGTAGTCGTGGTGGCTGCTCATGGCATTGAGGAGCGCCTTGCGGCGCTCCCAGGGCCGGGTCAGACAACGATTCGTCCGGCCAGCCGCGCATCGCGCGCGTAGGCGCTCAATCGCTTCTCGGCCCGGAAAGACAGGTCGCGCTCGATCGGCAGGCCCAGCCCGCCGCGCACCGTCGCCAGCTCGCCCAGGCTGACCCAGCCGATTTCCGGTGCCCCCAGGCCCAGGTCGCATAGACCAAAGGCGTGGTCGTGGTCGTCGGGATCAATCTCGGTCAGCAGCCAGGTCGCGCCGGCGTCCGGCGTGAACAGCTTGACCACGGGCGCCGGATCGAAGTCCGCGTTTTCCAAGGATTCGCGGCCGTTGGCCAGCAGCACGATGCGCTGCTCGTCAGTGATGAGTGCGTTGTTCATGGTGAACTCCTGAAAGGTTGCCGGGCGGAATTGCCCGACCCTTCCGGGGCACGGCGCAGCGCAAGCAGTCAGGGGTCAACGACGGCCGCCAGGACGCAAGCGCCATCGGCGCGCAGCCCTTGACGGCGAGAACGCCGTGGCACGATGAAGGGGACAGCAAGACGGCCTCCCTCGCACCTCCACGCACGGGGTTTTTGGCAAGCGAAGCGCGCAGGCCCGAATAGCAATCCGGGCCGGAGGCATCAGCGATGTGAAAGGCGGGCAGTTCTTAAATGCGCGCCCAGTCCCGGTGCAGATCGTCAACGATCATGGGATGACGATGCCCGCCTCGGTCTGCATGTTCGCGCAAGTGAGGATGATCTGGCGGTAGATCAGGGTGATCGTGGGCGATGTCGGAAGAATCACTAGCGGGCCAGAGCCACAGCGCCAGTCCCACTCCGACAAGACCAATCAGCGACATGATGATGAAGGTCGATTGCAGCCCAAAGGCAGCGCCGAAGCGACCGGCCAAGGGATAGCAAATGAGCCAACACGCATGGGACAGGGCGAATTGCGCGGCAAAGACCGCGGGGCGATCCTCGGGATGAGCGGAGCGGCGCAACAGCCGGCCGGAAGGTGTTTGCGCCACGCTGTAGCCGAAGCCGACCACCAACCAGATCACCACCAGAATGGCATAGGTCGGAATCATTGCCCCGGCTGCCGTTCCCACAACCAGCATCGCCGCTCCCGCAATCATGACAGGTCGATCAGCAATCTTGTCGAGCAGGCGAGGCAGCGCGAAGGCCGCAACCATCGACCCGCCTCCGAAGGCCGCCAGCGCCCACGCTACCTCGGATTCGCCCAGCCCGAAGCGTGCCTTCACGATGACCACCGTGTTCACGATCACCATTGACCCCGCTGCTGCCACAGCGAGGCTGATCGCCAGCAGACCCCGAAGGCGCGGCGTGGCGAGGTAAATGCGCGTGCCCCGCGTAGTGCGATCCCATATGCCACGACGCGGGCCGGGAACGGTTGTGGGAAGCCTCACGCTGACCACAAGCGCGGCTGACACGAGGAAGCCGAGAACCGTTCCGGCAAACAGGTTGTGGAAGCTGATGACCGTCAGTAGCGCGGCGGCCAGCATCGGGGAGATCAGGCTTTCCAAATCGTAGGCCAGCCGGGAAAGCGACAGTGCTTTCGTGTACTCGTCTTCGTCGGGAAGGATGTCCGGGATAGTGGCTTGAAAGGTCGGCGTGAAGCCTGCGGACGCCGCCTGCAAGACGAAGATCAGCAGATAGATTTGCCAGATTTCGCTGACAAAGGGCAAGCAGAGCGCAACGGATGCTCGTACTAGGTCAAGGGCAACGAGCAACGACCGTCGCGGCAGCCGGTCGGCGAACGCCTGCGCGACCGGGGCGACTCCGACATAGGCCAGCATCTTGATTGCGAGTGCCGTCCCGAGTACCGCGCCGGCATTCGCCCCGGCCAGATCGTAGGCAAGCAGGCCAAGGGCCACCGTCATCAGGCCGGTGCCGACAAGCGCAATCACCTGAGCGGCGAACAGGTGACGATAGGTACGGTTCTTCAGGACGGAGAGCATCGGCGGGCCTCAGAGCAGTTTGGTCAGTGCCTTCATTTCGGTCAAAACGGAGTCTTCGTCATGGGCCAGGCAATGGTCGATGTGGTCGTGGATCAGGACGCGCTTTGCGGCCGTCACCGCGCTTTCCACCGCCGCGAGCTGGCGGGCGATGTCGAGACAGGATTCGCCACTTTCGATCATCCCTATGACGTGCCGAAGATGACCATCGGCGCGTTTCAGCCGCTTCACGAGATCGGGATGGGTTGAGTGCTTGTGTGTCGCGTTCATGTGGCAATTGTATCCCCCCTGGGGGGATATGAAAAAGTGCGCCGCCCGCGAAGGAGCGACGCACCGAAGGCCGCACGACGCAATCAGCCCGCCGCCGGCGCTGTCATCGACTGCAACTGCTCGATCACGCCAGGCTCAACGAACACGCAAGCCTGCTCGTCCGCGATCGGCACGTTGAACACCTGCGCGAACACCGTGCGCCGCAGATGGGCCAGCCGGCCCGTCCGGTATGCCTGCTCGGGCTTCATGCGCCCGCCAGCCTGCGAGCCGCTGCGCTGCGGATCGCATTCGATCAGCGCGACAAAGCCATCGTCGGCCAGCTTCTGATGCTCGGGGCACAGGCCCCAGCCGGTCGCCGTGTGGCGCTCCATGCTCGCGCGCAGGCGCTTGTCCAGCAGGATCGCGCCGGTGTCGAACGCCGTGCCGCAGACCAGGCAAACGTGCTGTTCGAGGGAAACGTGTGATTTGTCGTTCATGACGGTTCTCCGGTTGCAAGGGCGGAATTGCCCGGAACCGTCGCCCTCACGGCGCAGCGCAGCAGTCAGGGGTCGCAGACGGCCGCCAGGACGCAAGCGCGCAAGGCGCGCGCAGCCCTTGCACGGCGAGAACGCCGTGATACGGTGAAGGGACACAGCAAGACCGCCCCCTCACACCACCCCACGCACGCGGGTTTTTGGCAAGCGAAGCGCGCAGGCGCGGATCAGCGAGCCGGGCCGGAGGCGTCAGTGATGGAAGCCCGACAGGGGCGAGACTCGCGCAGCGAGGCTCGATGCGCAGCACGACAGCGCGACGGCGGCACGCCGGGACGCCCGACTGCTTGAGACAGGACTACTCGTTGTCGGTCTTGCGCTGCTCGATCTGCAACTGCGCCCGTTGCGTTGCTTGTTGCAGCCGCTCCACTAGCACGCCCCTCGGCGGCAAGGCGGTCAGGTACTCGGCGACGTGGATGCCCGACTTGTCCAACTCCAGCAATTCGATCTGCTCGCGCTTCTTGCCGGTGCAAAGGATGATCCCCAGAGGCGAGGCTTCCTCCGGCTCCCGTTCGTGCTTGTCCAGCCAGCGAAGATAAAGCTCCATCTGTCCCTTGAAAGCTGCCTTGAACTCGCCGACCTTCAACTCCACTGCCACCAGCCGCCGCAGCTTGCGGTTGTAAAACAGCAGGTCGAGGTGGAAATCCTCGCCGTCGATCTGGATGCGCTTCTGCCGGGCCACGAAGCTGAAACCCGCGCCCAGCTCCAACAAGAACGACTCCATTTCGCGGATGATCGCCGCCTCCAAGTCGCCTTCTTGCCAAGTGTCCCGCAGCCCCAGGAAGTCGAGGATGTAGGGGTCGCGCATGATCAGGGCGGGCGACATGCGCTGCGCATCGCGCATCTTCGCCAACTCCTGTGCGATCGTCTCGCCCGGCTTTTGAGACAGCGCCGTGCGCTCGTACAACATCGAGTCGATGCGCTCGCGCAGCGTCCGCACGCTCCAGCGTTCGGCGCTCGCCATCTGTGCGTAGTAGTCCCGCTGGAGCGGGTCTTTCAGCGGGATCAGGGCGATGAAGTGCGTCCAGCTCAATTCTCGTATCAGTGATACGAGAATCTGCTCGTCGGGGAAGGTGGCCGCGAACTGCACCATGCGGCGCAGGTTCTGCTCGGCAAAGCTGCCGCCGTACTCCTTCACCAACTGCGCCGCCAGGGTGGGCAGGACTTCCTTGCCATAAGCGCCCCGGCGCCCGTCCAAGACCTGCGTGCGGATGCGCTGGCCGATGCGCCAATAGAGCATCGTCAGCTCGCTATTCACCGTCGAGGCGGCGCGCTTGCGC
>NZ_JAPTFX010000184.1:0-7736 GCF_030985895.1 Stenotrophomonas sp. Sm6012
GCCGTGGGCCGGCACACTGCAGGCATCAGTAGCGGTAGTGGTCCGGCTTGAACGGGCCTTCCACCGGCACGCCGATGTAGTCGGCCTGTTCCTGGCTCAGGGTGGTCAGCTTCACGCCGATCTTTTCCAGGTGCAGGCGGGCCACTTCCTCGTCCAGCTTCTTCGGCAGCAGGTAGACCTTCTTCTCGTAGCTGTCCTTGTTCGCCCACAGGTCGATCTGTGCCAGGGTCTGGTTGGCGAAGCTGTTGGACATCACGAAGCTCGGGTGGCCGGTGGCGCAGCCCAGGTTCACCAGGCGGCCTTCGGCCAGCAGGAAGATCGCGTTGCCGTTCGGGAAGATGTACTTGTCCACCTGCGGCTTGATGTTGACGTGCTTGATGCCAGCGAACGAGACCAGCGCATCGACCTGGATCTCGTTGTCGAAGTGGCCGATGTTGCAGACGATGGCCTGGTCCTTCATCGCGCTCAGGTGCTCGATGCGGATGATGTCCTTGTTGCCGGTGGTGGTGACGTACAGGTCGGCACGGCCCAGGGTCGATTCGATGGTGTTGACTTCATAGCCTTCCATCGCCGCCTGCAGGGCGCAGATCGGGTCGATCTCGGTGACGATCACGCGCGCGCCATAGGCACGCAGCGACGCGGCGCAGCCCTTGCCGACGTCGCCGTAGCCGCAGACCACGGCGACCTTGCCGGCCAGCATCACGTCCATCGCGCGCTTCAGGCCATCGGCCAGCGACTCGCGGCAGCCGTACAGGTTGTCGAACTTGCTCTTGGTGACCGAGTCGTTGACGTTGATCGCCGGGATCAGCAGGGTGCCGGCCTGGGCCAGCTGGTACAGGCGGTGCACGCCGGTGGTGGTCTCTTCGGAGACGCCCTTCCAGTCCTTGACCACGCGGCCCCAGTAACCCGGGCGCTCCTTGGCCACGCGCTTGAGCAGGTTCTTGATGACCTGTTCTTCGTGCGAGGAGGACGCGGTGTTGACCCAGTCGCTGCCGTTTTCCAGCTCGTAGCCCTTGTGGATCAGCAGGGTCACGTCACCGCCGTCGTCAACCACCAGCTCCGGGCCGGTCAGGGTGCCGTCCGCCAGGGTGAAGGTCAGCGCGTCCAGGGTGCAGTCCCAGTACTCTTCCAGGGTCTCGCCCTTCCAGGCGAACACCGGGGTGCCGGTGGCGGCGATGGCGGCGGCGGCGTGGTCCTGGGTCGAGAAGATGTTGCACGAGGCCCAGCGCACGTCGGCGCCGATGTCCTTCAGGGTCTCGATCAGCACCGCGGTCTGGATGGTCATGTGCAGCGAGCCGGTCACGCGCACGCCCTTCAGCGGCAGCTCGGCCTGGTACTTGCGGCGGATCGACATCAGGCCCGGCATCTCGTGCTCGGCGATGTCCAGTTCCTTGCGGCCCCAGTCGGCCAGGGTGATGTCGCGGATCTTGTAATCACCTTCGGTGGAGAAGGTCTTGGCAACAGCGTTCATTCGTGTGCTCCGGTTGTGGGCGAGCGGGTGCTCGCATCTGGCCGGGCGCCGTTGTTGCATAGCCACCTTACCGAGCCTGGCCGGGCCTCGTGGGATCCGGTCGCAGCGCCCCTCGGCAGGGGAGAACCCCCATTATATCGCGGCACCGTCATGACACAGGGATGACCCAACCATCGGCAGATGGGCAGGCATGCACGGCCTGTTAAGGTCGGTGTTTTCACGCATCACACAGGTGGAACGATGAGCATGCACACGCGCCGCGCACGGCGCTGGACCGGCCTGGTCCTGTCGATGGGGCTGCTGGCAGTGGCCCCGCTGGCCTTCTCGGCCACCCCGCAGCCGGCTGCGGCGCAGGCGCAGGGCGTCACGGCCTACGAACTGCCCTCGGCCGCGCTGCAGGCGGTGGTCGACGCGCCGCGCGCGCCGTCGCTGTTCCTGTCGCCGCGCCGCGACGTGGCCGCGCTGATGCAGATGCCGTCGCTGCCGTCGATCCAGGTGGTGGCGCAGCCGGAACTGAAGCTGGCCGGCCAGCGCATCAACCCGCGCACGTTCTCCGACAGCCGCTTCAGCTTCGGCCAGAAGCTGTGGCTGATGAACGTGGCCGACGGCAAGGAGCGGCCGATCAGCGGCCTGCCGGGCACGCTGTCGATCGCCAGCCTGATGTGGTCGCCGGACCAGAAGTGGCTGGCTTTCAACCAGGTGGACGCCGCCAGCGGTGCCAATGAACTGTGGCTGGTGGATGTGGCTGCCGGCAACGCCCGCCGCCTGGTCGCCGGCCTGAACACGGTGATGGGCAGTGGCTACCAGTGGCTGCCGGACAGCCGTGGGCTGGTGGTGTTCACCCGCCCGGCCAACCTGGGCGCCGCCCCCGCCGCGGATGGCATCCCGACCGGCCCGGCCGTGCAGCAGACCAGCCAGGGCGGCGGCGTCGTCTCGATCCGCACCTACCAGGACCTGCTGAAGAACGAGGCCGACGCGCGCCAGTTCGACTACTACGCCACCACCCAGCCGGTGGAAGTCAGCCTCGACGGCAACACCCGCCCGATCGGCGCGGCCGGCATCTTCATGGGCTTCTCGGTTTCGCCGGATGGCCGCTACGTGCTGCGCCAGCCGGTGCAGCGCCCGTACTCGTACGTGGTGCCGGTGGACAGCTTCCCGCGCCGCATCGAAGTGATCGACCGTGCCAGTGGCACGCTGGTGCACACCGTAGCGGTACGCCCGCTGGTGGAAGGCCTGCCGACCGGCAACGATGCCGAGGTGACCGGCGTGCGTGACATCCGCTGGCGCGGTGATGCCGATGCCACCCTGGTGTGGGCCGAGGCGCAGGACGGCGGCGACCCGAACCGGGAGGCCAAGGTGCGCGATGCGGTACTGATTCAGGCCGCACCGTTCGACAAACCGCCGGTAACCCTGGCCCAGCTCGGCAGCCGCCTGGCCGGCATCAGCTGGGGCCGTGGCGACCTGGCCCTGCTGACCGAATCGTGGTGGAAGACCCGCAAGACCAAGACCTGGCTGATCGCCCCGGACAACGCCGGTGCCGAGCCGCGCCTGCTGTGGGATCGCGATGCGCAGGACCGCTACGCCGATCCGGGCCGGCCGCTGATGTCCAGCGACGACCGCGGCCGCTCGCTGCTGCAGACCAGCACCGATGGCAGCAGCCTGTACCTGGCCGGTGCCGGTGCCTCGCCGGAAGGCGACCGCCCGTTCGTCGATCGCTTCGACATCGCCACGGGCAAGGCGACGCGCCTGTTCCACTCGCAGGCACCGAGCTATTCGTTGCCGGTTGCGCTGCTGGACGAACAGGGCAGCTCGCTGCTGCTGAGCCGTGAAAGCCCGGACGAGCCGGCCAACTTCTACGTGCAGTCGCTGGCCGATGCCGGCGCCGCCCCGCGCGCACTGACCCACTTTGCCCACCCGCTGCCGCAGCTGAAGGGCGTGCAGAAGGAGCAGATCCGCTACAAGCGCAAGGACGGCGTGGATCTAACCGCGACCCTGCTGCTGCCGCCGGGCTACGACCCGAAGCGTGACGGCCCGCGCCCGCTGCTGATGTGGGCCTACCCGGGTGAGTTCAAGAGCGCGGCCGCGGCCAGCCAGGTCACCGATTCGCCGTACCGATTCAACGCGATCAGTTACTGGGGCCCGCAGGCGTTCCTGGCCAAGGGCTACGTGGTGCTGGCCAGCCCGTCGATGCCGATCATCGGCGAGGGCGACAAGGAGCCCAACGACACCTACATCGAACAGCTGGTGGCCAATGCGCAGGCGGCGGTGGATGAAGTGGTGCGGCGTGGCGTGACCGACCGCGATCACATCGCCATCGGTGGCCATTCCTATGGCGCGTTCATGACCGCCAACCTGCTGGCGCACACCCGCCTGTTCAAGGCCGGCATCGCGCGCAGCGGTGCCTACAACCGCACGCTGACGCCGTTCGGCTTCCAGGCCGAGGAGCGCAACTACTGGCAGGCGCAGGACGTCTACCAGAAGATGGCGCCGTTCAACTACGCCGACAGGATCAAGGATCCGATCCTCTTCATCCACGGCGTGGACGACAACAACTCCGGCACGTTCCCGATCCAGAGCGAGCGCATGTTCGCTGCGGTGAAGGGCCTGGGTGGCAGCGCGCGGCTGGTGATGCTGCCGAACGAATCGCATGCCTACCGCGCGCGCGAATCGATCATGACCATGCTGGCCGAGAGCGAGCGCTGGCTGGAGCAGACCATCGGCCCAGCCGAGCAGGGCAAGGCGAAGAAGAAGCGCTGACCGGACCCGGTAGTGCCGGCCGCTGGCCGGCAACCTCATGGACCCATGCAACCTGAGGTTGCCGGCCAGCGGCCGGCACTACCAGATGAAACCATTTTTGCATCGCAGCACGACGCTCGATCTGGGATAGGCTTGGGGTCTGGATCCGTTGACCGAGGCCTGTGCGTCGCCGATGAACGAGTACCGCAGCAGCATCGAGTTCGCTTCTCCCGATCTTCCGCTTCGCGATGACGTGCGCCGGCTCGGCGCACTGGTTGGCGACCTGCTGGTGGAACAGGTGTCCGCCGCCTTCCTCGACGATGTCGAGGACGTGCGCACCCGCGCCATCGCCCGCCGCGAGAACCAGGCGCCGCTGTCGGAGCTGGCCGAAGGGCTGGCCGGGCGCACGCCGCAGCAGGCCGAAACCATGGTGCGGGCCTTCAGCACCTACTTCCAGGTGGTCAACATCGCCGAGCGCGTGCATCGCATCCGCCGCCGGCGTGACTATCAGCGGGCCGGCACTGCCGCGCCGCAGCCCGATGGCCTGCAGGACGCGCTGCAGCACCTGAAGGCGCAGGGCGTGGGCCTGGACGAACTGGCGCAGTGGCTGCCGCGCATCGATATCGAACCGGTGTTCACCGCGCATCCCACCGAAGCCGTGCGCCGCGCGCTGCTGGAGAAAGAGCAGCTGATGGTGGCCAGCCTGGTCGACAACCTCGACGGCCAGCGCACGCCGGGTGAGGCCGCCGCAGATGCCGCGCGCTTCCGCATGGCATTGACCGCTTCGTGGCAGACCACCGATTCCTCGCCGGTGCGGCCCACCGTCGATGACGAGCGCGAGCACGTCGGCTTCTACCTGGTGCAGGTGCTGTACCGGGTGATACCGGTGCTGTACGAATCGCTGCAGCAGGCGCTGCGCGATACCTACGGCGAAGAGCTGCCGCTGCCGCGACTGCTGCGCTTCGGCACCTGGGTGGGTGGCGACATGGATGGCAATCCAAACGTGGATGCCAGCACCATCCGCAACACGCTGGATGCGCAACGGCAGGCGGTGCTGGGGCGTTACCAGAAGGAACTGCTGCAGCTGGCCAGCCTGCTCAGCCAGTCCACCGAGCGGGTCGGCGTGAGCGATGCGCTGCAGGCGCGCGTGGCGCACTACCAGCAGCTGCTGCCGCAGGTGCAGTCGCGCCCGCGCCACGCCGATATGCCCTACCGCCTGCTCAATGACCGCATGCGTGCGCGCCTGCAGGCCACGCTGGATGATGGCGACGGCGCCTATGCCGGCCCGGATGAACTGATCGACGACCTGCAACTGATCCTCGACAGCCTGCGCGCCAACCGCGGCGAGCATGCCGGTGGCTTCGCGGTGCAGCGCCTGCTGTGGCGGGTCAAGACCTTCGGCTTCCATCTGGCACGGCTGGACGTACGCCAGGAATCGAGCGTGCATGCGCGCGCGCTGGCGGCGGTGCTGGGCGGGGATAGCGCTTGGTACGGCCTGGACGCAGTGGGCCGCGCGCGCCTGCTGGCGCCGCATGCCAGTGGTGAAGCCGCGCTGCCGAAGAGTGACGACGAGGGCAACCAGCGCCTGGATGCGGTATTCGCCGCACTGGCCGATGCGCGCGCACGCCACGGTGGTGATGCGCTGGGCAGCTACATCATCTCGATGGCGCATGACCGCAGTGACGTGCTGGCGGTGCTCGCATTGGCACGCCGTGGCGGCCTGGTGGAAGAGGGCGGTTCGGTGCCGCTGGACATCGCCCCCCTGTTCGAGACCGTGGATGACCTCAAGCGCGGCACAGCGACCCTGCGTGATCTGCTGGCCGACCCGATCTATCGCGCACACCTGCAAGCACGCGACGACGTGCAGATGGTGATGCTGGGCTATTCGGACAGCAGCAAGGACGGTGGTATCGCCGCCTCGCGCTGGGGCCTGCAGCGCGCGCAGGTGGAACTGCTGGAGGTGGCGGCCGAGGCCGGCATCCGCCTGACCTTCTTCCATGGCCGTGGCGGCTCGATCAGCCGCGGTGGCGGCAAGACCACGCACGCGGTGGATGCCTCGCCGCGTGGCAGCATCGATGGCCGCCTGCGGGTGACCGAGCAGGGTGAGGTGATCCACCGCAAGTACGGCATCCGTGCGCTGGCCCTGCGTTCGCTGGAGCAGGCTACCGGCGCGGTGCTGCGCGCCAGCCTGCGGCCACGCGCACCTGAGCCGCGCGAGGATGACTGGCGGCCGGTGATGGACGCGGTGGCCTTGGCCAGCAGCGAGGTGTATCGCGCCTTCGTTGGCCAGTCCGGCTTCATGGATTACTTCCGCACTGCCACGCCGATCGATGTGATCGAGCGCATGACGCTGGGCTCGCGGCCGTCGCGCCGGCTCGGTCAGGACGCAGCACTGGGCAACCTGCGTGCGATTCCGTGGGTATTCGCCTGGAGCCAGGCGCGTGCGGTCATTCCCGGCTGGTACGGCGTGGGGAGCGGCCTGCAGGCCGCGGTCGATGCCGGCCACGAGCAGACCCTGCGCGCGATGGCACGCGATTGGCCGTTTTTCCGTACGTTCCTGGATGACATCGCGATGGTGCTGTCCAAGGGCGATATCACCATTGCCGAGCAGTTCTCGAAGCTGTCTGGTGAGTTGCACGGGCGTTTCTTCCCGCAGGTGCAGCGCGAACTGGAACTCACCCGGCACTGGCTGCTGGCGTTGATGGACCAGCGGACGTTGCTCGACCACGATGCGCGGTTGGCGCTGTCGATCCGCCTGCGCAATCCCTACGTCGATCCGATCAGCGTGCTGCAGGTGGACCTGCTGCAGCGCTGGCGGGCCAGCGGGCGCGAGGATGACGATCTGCTGCGCGCACTGGTGGCCTGCGTGAACGGTGTTTCGCAGGGCGTGCAGAACACGGGGTGATCCACTTGGCAGGGTAGTGCCGGCCGCTGGCCGGCAATGAGGAGGTTGCCGGCCAGCGGCCGGCACTACCTCATTCTTCCGGCGACGGCGGATTCGACGCCAGCAGTTCCAGATGCCGCTGTTCCATTTCCTGGCGCAGCTGGCGGCGGATCTGCGCGGCGGCCAGGCGGCGCTTCTCGTCCGAGGTGGATGGCTGCAGGGTCGGCACCGGCGTCGGCCGGCCTTCCTCGTCCACCGCCACCATGGTGAAGAAGCAGCTGTTGGCGTGGCGCACGCTGCGCTTGAGGATGTCCTCGGCCACCACCTTGATGCCGATCTCCATCGATGAGGTGCCGGTGTAGTTCACCGAGGTCAGGAAGGTGACCAGCTCGCCCACCGCGATGGGCTGGCGGAACATCACCTGGTCCACCGACAGGGTGACCACGTAGCTGCCGGCGTAGCGGCTGGCGCAGGCGTAGGCGACCTGGTCGAGCAGGCGCAGGATCGCACCGCCATGGACCTTGCCGGAGAAATTGGCCATCTCCGGCGACATCAGCACGGTCATGGACAGCTGGTGGGTTTTCAGTTCGGTCGACATGCGCCGGATTGTATCGGTTACCGGGTCGTGGGGGGGGGGGGGGGGGG